>FZLS01000100.1 GCA_900197625.1 Rhodobacteraceae bacterium Water-Bin34
CACCGCCACTCTTCCTATATTTTTTAATCTTGTTATAAATATATATAAAATTGATAGGTGTTTTAAAGATGCATAATCTGATTACAAACGAACATGTGGAAAGCTTCCAGAGAGATGGGGTTGTTCTCATAAAAGGACTTTTTGCCGATTATGTTGATATAATTCGGTCAGGAATAGAACATAATATGTCAAATCCTGGCCCTTATGCTGCTGAAAATTTAAAAGAGGGTGAAGACGGTCGTTTCTTTGATGATTATTGCAACTGGACACGTATTGTTGAATTTAAAGAAGTAATCTGGAATTCTCCTGCTGCTGAAGTTGCTGCTAATTTAATGAAATCAAAAAAAGCACAAGTTTTTCATGATCATGTTTTAGTAAAAGAGCCAGGTACTGCAAAAAAAACTCCATGGCATCAAGATGGTCCATATTACTTCATTGATGGTATCCAAAATGTTAGCCTTTGGTCACCGATGGACACAGTTACAGATGCAAGCTTAAGATGTGTAGCTGGAAGCCATCTATGGGATAAACCTGTATTGCCCACAAGGTGGCTTTCTGAAACAAATTTTTACCCAGATGATAACAAATACATGCAAGTCCCTGATCCTGATTTGGAAGGTATGGATATTAAAGAATGGGATATGGAACCAGGAGATGCGGTAGCATTTAATTATGGGATTTTGCATGGGGCGCGCGGCAACACAACAAATAAACGGCGGCGCGCATTTTCTCTTCGGTTGCTTGGTGATGATGCTAGATATATTGACCGGCCAGGACCGACATCACCACCATTTCCAAATCATGAAATGAAAGCAGGTGATGAAATTAGAAAAGATTGGTTTCCTGTAATATATGAGGAAAATTAATGTAAAGCAATCAATATATACATTAGTTTTATGATATAACTAATTGATAATTAATTATTTTTACGTTCAGCCTTTTCAATTAAACCAGACTTTCCTTCACGACGTTCAAGTTCAATCAGTACAGATTTGAAATCGACATCACATGATGAAAGCATGACAAGCATGTGAAAAAGAACATCAGCAGCTTCTTCTGTTAAATTTTTCCTATCACATTTAACTGCAGCTATAATAGCTTCAACTGCTTCTTCACCAAATTTTTCGGCACATTTTTCAGAACCACTTTTAATCAATTCAGACACGTATGATTTTTTATCACCACCGTCTTTTCGATTTTTTATCGTTTGAGCTAATCGTATTAATATTTCTGACATTTTAAATTCTCATTGCTACGCCTGCATTTTGCATGTGCGCTTTTGCTTGTTTAATTGTATAATCACCAAAGTGAAAAATAGAAGCAGCCAACACGGCAGATGCCCCACCTTTTTTAACACCATCTACAAGATGATCCAAATTTCCAACTCCTCCAGATGCTATAACTGGTATGTTTACTGCACTACTTATAGCATGTGTTAGCGCTAAGTTATAACCATCTCTCGTACCATCACGATCCATTGATGTTAATAAAATCTCGCCAGCGCCTTTACTTTCAACAAGTTTTGCGAATTCTACAGCATCAATGCCTGTATTTTTACGCCCACCGTGAGTAAATATTTCCCATTTTCCGGGCCTTACAGTTTTTGCATCTATTGCTACAACAATACATTGTGATCCAAATTTGTTTGCGCTTTCTGATACAACATCTGGATTTGCAACAGCGGCTGAATTAAAGCTAACTTTATCAGCTCCAGCAAGTAAGAGTTTTCTTACATCTTCTGGAACCCTTACTCCGCCACCTATTGTAAGTGGCATAAAGCATTGTTCTGCAGTACGTTTTGCAACGTCAAACATTGTACCACGGTTTTCAATAGTTGCTGCAATATCTAAAAAGCATAATTCATCGGCTCCTGCGATGTCATAGGCCTTTGCGCTTTCAACTGGGTCACCAGCATCTATTAGGTCAACAAAATTTACACCTTTTACAACGCGTCCGTCTTTAACATCTAGGCATGGTATTATTCGAGTTTTTAACATGATATCTTATAAACTTTCTTAATACTAAAGGCTTAGAAATAATTTAAATCAAAAATTATATTTAATATAGTCAGGATTTTAAAAATGCAGCTGCTTCAGGAACATTAATGATGCCATCATAGAGTGCTCGCCCCGAAATAGCGCCATCTAACTTAGCGCCACATGATTTTAATGCTTTTAGATCATTCATTGAAGATACGCCTCCTGATGCAATTATTGGAATATGGACAGCGTTTGCTAACGCTGCAGTTGCTTCTATGTTGGGACCTTGCATGGCGCCATCACGATTTATATCTGTATAAATTATTGCTGATATTCCAACATCTTCAAACTTTTTTGCTAGCTCAGTAATATTTATATTCGTTTCTTCTGCCCAGCCTCGCGTTGCTATCATCCCATTTCGAGCATCCAAACCAACTGCAACTTTTCCAGGAAACTCAGATGCTGCTTCTTTTACCAAACTTGGATCTTCTACGGCGACTGTCCCGAGTATCACACGTGATAATCCTTTGCTTAGCCAGCTTTCTATAGTTTGCAGGCTTCTTATTCCCCCACCTAATTGTACGGGAACATCCACCGATTTTAAGATTTCTTCAACTGGAGCTGAATTTACTGGGCTACCTGCAAAGGCTCCATTTAAATCTACTAAATGTAACCATTCACACCCATCATTCGCAAATTTAATTGCTTGATCGGAAGGACTGTCATTAAATACTGTTTCTTGTTCCATTCTTCCTTTATAAAGTCGAACGCATTTTCCATCTTTTAAATCAATTGCGGGGTAGAGAATCATAATCAATTTCCATATCAGAATTATATTTAGGCCATACTCTTATAGAGCAAAAATTGCAAAGCCATGCGAAAAGTAAAAAATTATATTTTAAGGGTTCCACTGCAAAAAGTTTTTAATTATCTGCAAGCCTACTGATTGGCTTTTTTCTGGATGGAATTGAGTTCCTATCATATTTTCATGCGCGATAGCAGCAGTTATTTTGCCACCATAATCTACAGATGCTAATAAATTATTATTGTTTTCAACCTCAAAATGATATGAATGAACAAAGTATACATGATCATTTTCATTTATATTATCAAATACTGGGTGGCTATTTATGATATTTAAATTGTTCCACCCCATGTGAGGTATTTTTAAATTTTTGTCATTAGGTTCCATTATCTTAACGTCACCTTGTATCCAATTAAAACCTTCATGATATCCATGTTCATGTCCACAAGTAGCCATCATCTGCATGCCTACACAGATGCCCATAAATGGTTTACCTGTTTTAATGTGAGCGTCTATTGCTTCAAATAAGCCCATAATTGAATTTAATTCGTGTTTACAATCAGCAAATGCACCTACGCCTGGCAATACAATCCTATCAGCATTAACGACATCCTCAGGTTTGTTGGAAACTTTGACTTGTCCCAACTTAAGTTCTTCAGACATAAGCTGGAAACTTTTCTCGGCTGATCTTAAGTTTCCAGAATTATAATCAATTATAACTGTTGTCATTCAGAAAGTGTGCCTTTTGTAGAAGGTATCTCAGTTGCTTTTCTTGGATCTGTTTCGACTGCAGTTCTTAATGCTTGCGCAACTGATTTAAATATTGCTTCAACAATATGATGGCTATTAAAGCCATCAAGCGAATTAATATTAAGTGTTAAACCAGCCTGCGTTGAGAATGCAGTGAAAAACTCTCTAACAAGTTCTGTATCAAAAGTTCCTATTTTGGGATTTGGAATTTCAACATTCCAAACCAAGAAGGGCCGTCCAGACATATCTAAAGCGCATCTAACTAATGCATCATCCATTGCTAACAAGCTTGATCCATAACGGTTAATGCCACGTTTTTCACCAGATGCTTTACTAAGTGCTTTACCTAAAGCAATGCCTACGTCTTCAACTGTGTGGTGGTCATCAATGTGCAAATCACCATTTGCATGTACTTTAATATCAATCAAAGAGTGACGTGATAATTGGTCTAACATGTGGTCAAAAAAACCAATGCCAGTTTTGTTATCATATTGGCCTGTTCCATCAAGGTTGATTTCAACCAAAATCTTTGTTTCAGCCGTATTGCGGCTAATATTTGCTGTACGCATCACACTTTTCCTCTTGTGTTGATATGTTGCTTATATAAGGGGTTTTCGATTGAGAAAACCCTTGAATTTAATAAGAGTTAAATTGTGTGATATTTAAACTAATCGAACCTATCAGATGAGTATGGTTTCATGTTAATATTAGTTTGTCTTTCAAAAATAATATCGCGTACCATTTTTCCAACTTTTGGGCCCATAGTCAGACCTAAATGTTGTCCTCCAAATGCAAATATAACAGAAGTATTTTTACTACTTCTCCCAATCATAGGAAGACTATCAGGTAGTGTGGGTCTCGTACCTTGCCAAATTGTTTCACTTTCGTATTCAAGATTTGGATAAAATCTAAATAAAAATTTGCGTAAATTTTTTATTGCTTTTGGGTTTGGTGGCATTTCAAGTGGTGCAAATTCTGATTGTCCAGCGCATCGTAAAAAACCGTCCATTGGAGTTAATCCAAATTTTTTGTCGGTTATTAAGTAAGTATTTGGTGGCATGTGAGAAGCATTTTTTAAAGATAAATGATAGCCTCTTTCAGCTTGAAGTGGAATTTTATGGCCTAATTGTGTTGCTAAATTCTTTGACCAGGCACCAGTTGCTAGAACAATATTTTCTGCCTTAAGTATATTGCCATCCTTTAATTCAACATTATTTCCATTAATTTTTGAAACTTCACCAATTAAAATTTTCCCACCATTTTTTTGAAAATGTTTTGCTAAGCTTGAGACGTACGCCGCAGGATTAGTTATCCAACCATGGTTTTTATAAGCTAAGCCAAATTGATAAAGTTTTGATATATGAGGGTCTCGATCTAATAATTTACCACGTGATAATTCTTCCCACGCAATACCCAAATCTCTTCTTGCTTGATTTGCAAATTTATCAGAACTAAATTGCTTTCGGTTTCTATAAAGTAAAGTCATATCACCTTTTTCAATAAACCGAGCTGCGTCTGTATTTTTTGATAATTGAATATGATTTTCAACAGTATCATAGAGTAATTCGTTCAAAGCTAATATTATTGGCAGTGCTTTAGGCTTTGTTCCATTCATTATGAATTTAACAGCCCAAGGAGAAAATTTAGCTAAATATGACCACTTTAAATAAATAGGGCTGCTTGGAGATAACAAAATTTGTGGTATCATTTTTAACATTGATGGGTTTGCTATCGGCATAATGCCTTCACGGGCCAATATACCAGCATTACCAAAAGATGTTTGTGCGGGATCTCCCGCTTCAACACGATCAATTAATGTTACTTTGGCCCCAGATCTTCTGAGTTCCTCTGCACAACTCACACCTGTAATGCCTGAGCCAATAACTATAACTGATTGTTTCATATTCTTTATCATTAGTATAAAACCCACTTAGCAAAACATTATTAACTTACAAGTTTGATGATCTTTACGTTAATAAATTAATAATAATATTGTAAATCAAATTAGGAGTTTATTTTGGTCGATACTGCAAACAAATTTTCTCTTTGGGCAATAGAAATTTTTGTTGCATCAGTTGAGGAAGGTTCTATCTCCGCTGCTGCAAAAAGATTAAACTCAAGTAATTCCACAATTTCTCAACAATTAACAAACCTTGAAGCTGCACTAGGTAGTGAATTACTAGACAGATCAACTCGGCCAATGAAGTTAAAACCAACTGGTCAACTATTTTTGCACAGAGCAAGAGCCATATTGTCTGAAGTCATGCAAGCAAAATCTGAATTAGCCCAATTTGATCACAGTCAAATGGTACGCTTAAGGCTAGGTGTTATAGATGATTTTGACGCGGATGTTACCCCAAGTTTGATGAAAAATTTAGCAAAAAGAATGAAAAATTGTCAGTTTCTTTTACAAAGTGGTCAAAGTTATGCCTTGTCTGAGGAACTTCATGCTAGAACTTTAGACATGGTGATTTGTGCAGATTTAGAACGCGCACCAGATTGGATGGAGGTTCACCCTGTACTTACAGAACCATTTGTAGTTGCTGTTGCTAAAGGTACAATAGATCATACTCAAAATATCCAAAAACAGTTATTTGAAATGCCATTCATTCATTATTCTGCTCGAACTGTAATGGGGCGCCAGATCCAAAGTCATTTAACTCGCCAACGAATAAGACTACCCAATCAATTCGAATTTAATAACTATCATGCCATCCTGTCTATGGTTGCGGACAAAACAGGATGGACTATCACAACACCATTGGGATTTTTAAGAGCACAACGCTTTCAAGAAAATGTAGAACTAATACCATTGCCTTTTGAGAAGATGTCTCGAACAATTTCCTTGACTGCAAGAAAAGATGCTATGGTGAGAATGCCCCAGGAAGTAGCTAAAATTCTTAGACCAATTATTCAAGAACAAGTGGTAGAACCCTTAACTATTAGAATGCCATGGATAAAAGAAAGTTTTAAGCTACTCGATCAATAGAAATATTTAATTAGTAGTTGATCTACGCTCTTTTATAAAATTCTTCAAATTGATCAGCTACTTTTATAGCATCAAGATCATCCATAAGGCCACTTCGAGCATTTTCTAATATTGTGTCGTCTATTAAACCTATGCCCCTGGCATCAATTAATTCACGAATATAAGTATTTGAAAACTCTGGGTGGGGTTGCATGGTGAAAGCCTTTTTTCCATATTGAATGATTGCATTTTTGCAGTTTTCGTTCCCAAAAACACTAGTTGCACATTCAGGAGCAGATATAACTTGATCTTGATGGTATGCGTTTAGTTTAATTTTTTCACCATTTTTATTCTCATATACCTGACGACCAACGGTCCAACCATTTTTAAACTTTTCAACAACGCCCCCTAGCGCCTGTGCAATTATCTGATGGCCAAAACAAACACCAATAAGAGGTATATCTGCTTCATATAAATCACATATAAATTTTTCTAGGGGTGGTATCCAATCATGTGCTTCATATGCACCATGCCTCGAGCCTGTGACCAACCAACCATCACATTCATATATATCTTCGGGAAAAATATTATTTATTACTTCATATACTTCAAACTGAAATCCACGATCTTGTAAAAAAGTTTTAAAATTATCAGGATAATCACCATGTTTTTTGATCAAGGCATCTGCCGCAATACCTGTTTGTAATATACCAATTTTCATTTAATTACTTTCTTCCTGTCTAATTGGATTTGCACGATTTTGAAGATTCCAATATGGGTGTATTAACTTTTCTTTTTTAACTAATAAATATTTTTTAAAGACAATAAAATAGTTTTTATAATAATAATTATCATTACTTTTTAAAAACTTTTTTTTGTTTAGTTCGAATACTGAAGGTAAATTATACCACGGGATGTAAGGATGGCTATGGTGTACTACATGATAATTATTATTTAAGAATAACAAGGATAATATACCTCTGTCATTTACAATGACTGAACGGGCACTTGTGAGTTCGTGGGCTCTATGCTCAATAAAAGTGCGAATTTTCAGGATACTTAAAGCACCATAAGCTGCTAGAGCATATTCCCAAATTTTTACGCTACCAAAATAATATAGCCAAAATAAAACAATTATGAGTGCAGGAACAAAAAGCAACCAACCGTATAAGACTTGTTTGTTGCCTTTGATTATAAAATTCAAATCTGAATTTATAAAATTTATCATTCCAACCAACGGCCCAATCATAATCCGCCCAATTAATGTATTATTAAATTTGAGAATTATTTTTATAAAATTTGGAAACTTATTCCAATTGGTTATTTCATAATAACCTGTTTCTGGATCGTCAAAAGGATCTGTTAATTGTTCATTTACATGATGCGCCAAATGTAAATCTCTGAATCGAGAATATGGAACTGCCATTCCTAATGCAGGAAACGCTAATAAAATGCTCAAAATAGGCCATCTTGGCTCAAGAATATGTATAGTTTCGTGTTGAAGTGAAGAATGCAGAGTTAAAAGCACTGCAAGTAAAATAATAACTAATGCTGAAGGTAGAAATTGTGCATAAATTGTGGTTAATGCATATATAAAATATGTGAAAAAATAGAGCGCAAGAGTTGGCCACTCAAGCCAGCGTTTTTGACGCAATATACTCATAAATTATGCCTATTCATGCAATATTATTTCTTTCTACGCTTTGTCGTGCTAATGCACTGTCTTTATCATTAACCCCAAGTAAATTAGCAATAAGCCGCATAGAATTATTTTCTTCAGCATCTCTTTTACCGTCTGATAACACTACTGACCATAAATCTTTAACCACAGACTTGCGATCTTCAAAAGGTACAGTATCTTTAATTAGTCGAGTAAACCTCACAGTGTCAGGTGCTTTTGCCTCTAACTCTTCAGCTTGCTTTCTTATGTCTTCAGATTGATTGTCTATTAAATTATAACGTGATTGAAGCATCTTATTTATTAAATCTTTTTCATCTTCGTCATAAACTTCATCAGATCGAGCTATACGTACAAGTAGAGCTGCCATTGCGATTCTAGCATCTTCAGTTCTTAAAGTAGATGGCTCAGGTGTTTTAAAGGCATTTAGAATATCTTTGAGCATAAAGAATACTTTCGATAAATTTATTAATTAGTAATTTACACTATACCAATCGACTTTGTTCAAGTGCAGCTTTAACAAAATCACGAAATAATGGATGTGGTGCAAATGGTTTAGATTTAAGTTCGGGGTGATATTGAACCCCAATGTACCAAGGATGGTCAACTATCTCTACAATTTCAGGAAGTTTTCCATCTGGAGACATGCCTGAGAAAATTAA
>FZLS01000269.1 GCA_900197625.1 Rhodobacteraceae bacterium Water-Bin34
CCTTGAGCCTTTGCCCAATTAATTACGTCAGTGTGCATATCCATTATTTGATCCAACTCGCCGCCGCCAAGAAATATATTTAAATGCTTCTTTAATGGATATACCACAATTTCAGACACTATGCACCCCCTTGGTGTAGGCCAAAGTTGCATTGTACCCGACTTAATGCCTTCTACTACATGAATAAAATCGTGAGTGCCACCAGAATACTCTAATGCGGCCTCGATCCATTCCCTGCAATTTTCAATTATTTCGTCAATTACCATGAGCCACCTGTCAATGTCACACGCTTCCAAATGTTTGCAGAGCCATCGTGTGAGGCTGTGCATACATAAATATATGATGCATCCCAAGCTATTAATCCAGCTTTATCGCCAGCCACACCCACGCTCGATGCAGGAATTGCGTTTTTTACGACAATTTCACGAAAATTTCCTGATCTACTTATAACTGGGTATAGGTTAACCCTGTCCCACATTATTGTCCCATTTTCGGATGCACTTTCGTCGCCGTTCTGCTGAACCAGTGTGGATCGCGTTTGTGATAAATGCTGAACAAGCCTGCGACCCCACGTCCGCCAATCGTTGCCAATGACGTCTGGGGCTTTCTGTTGCTGTTCGCTCATCTCGCTCCACCAGCCGTAACATTAAGTCTATTTATTCCGACACGCCAATCAGCTAGATTAGCCGCGTCAATCCTGAGTTTGACTTGCCTGCCTGTAAATCTCAGTGACGTCGGATTTGACATAGAGAACGCTCCATATGATCGCTCTTCGCCATTCGGGTAAAATCTTGTTTTAAATGTAACTGTCACGTCGCCCTGCGTCTTCTCGTCTGGGATCATCTCTGTGACTGACATTACATTCTCGCCAGTGCCTAACGCAATTGATCCACTTTCAGCAAATGGCGTAAGTGAACCATAATCAAACCCAATCTCATGTTCGTATAACTTGTTGTTTTCTGCGCTTGCCCAAATAGGTTGTCGATATGTACCCATATCATAACCAGCAGTTCTGCCTAGCTCACCGATATACCACGTATTCTCGACGTAATTATAAACGCAGTATCTGTCATTTTCTGTAGATGATCCAGATGGGTAGAACCAGAATATCTCGCCGTATGTGCTGTTTGTCACTGCAAAAGTTTTTGATATTTGTGCGCGGTTTATATCGGAGAATACATAGTCTGATATTTCGCTTTCGATTTGTTGCACTGCGCCGCCTGCGTATGCATAGAATGAGTGATTGCCCATCCAGAACGCACCCTTATCAACTGATGCTATGGCTTTGTTCGCAATTAATCCGCAACTCGCTCCAACACGCTCAATGCCGTAGACATATGGCGCTCCAATGTAAGTTGCGGCGTGTGCATCCATGCTTGTGAGTATTAGTGTTTGACCCTGCACACGTATGCCAGCCATAATTCTTCCGCTTGTGTTAAGCTCTAAGTCACCAGCTTCATTTGTTGCGGCTGGCGTCCATGTGGAGCTATCTTCCCT
>FZLS01000101.1 GCA_900197625.1 Rhodobacteraceae bacterium Water-Bin34
GACTAAGGACTTAGACTTTGTATACCGTGAAGCAAGATTACAGGATCCTAAGAACAGACAGAACTCAGTAGAAGTAGATGATATTGATTTGCAACGAGATTGGGATAGAGCTCAAAGACGAATTGCTCATCTATCTAAAAAGGAGTATGTTTGGGCTATTAAAAAAGGTATTGCTAAAGAGCAAGCACGTGCAGTTTTACCAGAAGGTATTATGAGCTCACGTATCTATATGAACGGAACACTGCGTTCCTGGGTCCACTATATATCTTTACGGTCTGGAAATGGAACCCAGAAAGAGCATATGGACGTAGCAAGAGAATGTGCTAATGCTCTCAGTTCAGTGTTCCCTATGATAAACGAATTTTTGGAAGATGCATAAATGGCTTATGAATATAATTGTCGCGTTAGGCGCGTGGTCGACGGCGATACTGTGGACGTTGACATTGATCTTGGTTTCGATATTATACTTTCTAATCAGCGTATTCGCTTATATGGTATTGACACCCCTGAGTCACGTACGAGGGATAAGACGGAAAAGATATATGGTAAGCTTGCGACGAAGTATGTCGAAAATTACCTGGTCAAAGGCGAAAAGGCAGTTCTTAAGACGAGATTAGATAAGACTGGCAAGTTTGGAAGAATCCTTGGCGAGTTCATTGTATACGATAAGTCAGAAGACAGATATCAAAGCATGAATGAGATGATGATTAGAGACCATATGGCTGTTAGGTACCACGGCCAATCAAAAGAAGCGGTACAATTAGAGCATATTGAGAATAGAATTTTATTAGGATCCCCACATGAAACAGACAGCTGAAGAACGTGACGAAATTATTGCAAGAGCAGTAGCGCAAGCAAGACAAAATATTATCGAAATGAACGCAGGACCAATGAAGCATACCCTCCGTAAAAGAGCACGGCTGGAGAAGAAACTTTCTAAGAGAAGATAGATTATGGATTATACAATAACAGTAGGTAAACGGGATGGCTCGAAAGAAAATCTCGATCTTGAAAAATTTCATAAAGTAGTACAGTTTGCATGTGAAGGTATTGCAGGGGTCTCTGAGTCAGAGATCGAGCTTAAGTCACATATTAATTTCTACGATAAGATTACATCTAAAGAGATTCAAGAAACACTGATTAAAGCTGCTGCTGATCTTATTTCAGAAGAAACACCTAACTATCAGATTGTTGCTGGTAGGTTGATCTCTTATGATCTTCGTAAAGAGGTGTTCGGTGATTACGAACCTAAAGAGCTTATCGAGCATGTTAAGGATGTTGTTGCTGCCGGCTTCTATGATGAAAAGTTACTTGATTGGTATGATAGTTTAGAGTATGCGCAGATGAATAGCTGGATTAATCACTCACGTGATGATAATCTAACTTATGCTGCAATGGAGCAGATGCGCGGAAAGTATCTAGTTAAGAATAGAGCAACAGGTAAGTTTTATGAGACGCCTCAGATTGCTATGATGCTAATTAGTGCGACTCTATTCCATAAGTACGGTGAAGATAGGATGACTTATGTTAAAGACTTCTATGATGCATTGTCTCTATTTGATGTATCTTTACCTACCCCTGTTATGGCCGGGGTAAGAACTTCGGTACGTCAGTTTAGTTCTTGTGTGCTTATTGAGACTGACGATTCATTAGATTCTATTTCAGCTACAGCGAGTTCAATTGTTAAATATGTTTCAAAAAGAGCAGGTATTGGTATTGGTGCAGGAAGAATCAGAGCGCTTGGAAGCTCTATCAACGGTGGTCATGCTACTCATACTGGTGCTATCCCGTTCTATAAGCATTTCCAGTCTGCTGTCAGATCTTGTAGTCAAGGCGGTGTCCGTGGTGGCGCTGCCACTTTGTATTATCCTATTTGGCATTATGAAGTTGAGGATCTTCTTGTACTTAAAAATAATAAAGGCACTTCAGATAATCGAATCAGACACCTAGATTATGGCGTACAATTTAATAAAGTATTTTATGAGAGATTACTAAGCAATGATGATATTACCCTCTTCTCACCCTCAGATGTACCAGAGTTATGGGACCCGTTCTTTAGTGACTCCGATAAGTTCCGCGAGCTCTATGAAGCAGCAGAACGAAAGACATCAATCAGAAAGAAGAAAATATCAGCAATCGATCTATTCTCAGCGTTCATGCAAGAGAGAAAAGATACTGGACGTATATATCTGATGAATGTAGACCATGCAAATGATCATGGTGCATTTATTAAAGAAGTAGCTCCTATTAGACAATCTAATCTATGCTGTGAAATTAACTTGCCTACTAAGCCGTTATCTAATATTGACGATGAAGAAGGGGAGATTAGTCTTTGTACTCTAGCAGCTATTAACTGGGGTAATATTAAGAAGCCAGAAGACTTTGCTAAACCAGCCAACTTGCTAGTAAGAGCCTTAGATGAACTTCTAGACTATCAAGAGTATCCTGTAATTGCAGCTGAGCTTTCTACTAAGAATAGACGTCCATTAGGTATTGGTATTATTAACTTTGCATATTGGATGGCAAAAAATAATATGACTTATTCTGAACCTAATCTAGAATTGATTGACGAGTATGCTGAAGCATGGTCTTATCACTTAATTAATACTTCTATTGAGCTTGCTGAGACTAAAGCTCCATGCCCTAAAGCGCCTGAGACTCACTACTTCCATGGACGTATGCCTATTGATACATACAAGAAAGAAGTAGATGAACTAGTACCTAATAACCCTAAGATGAATTGGGATAATCTAAGATATAGAGCTAGAGCAAGTGGTATTCGTAACTCTACTCTAATGGCATTAATGCCTTCTGAGACTTCATCGCAGATTAGTAATGCTACTAATGGTATCGAGCCTCCTAGAGCATTAGTATCAGTTAAGCAATCTAAAGACGGTGTACTAAAGCAGGTTGTACCTCAGTTCCATCACTTAAAGAATAAGTATGAACTGCTATGGGATCAGCAATCACCTGAAGGTTATCTTAAAATTGTTGCAGTACTTCAGAAGTATATTGATCAAGGTATCTCAGTCAATACTTCATACAATCCAGTATTTTATGAAGATGAGAAGATCCCTATGTCTATTATGCTACAGCACTTGCTTATGTTCTATAAGTATGGTGGTAAGCAACTCTACTATTTCAATACTTATGACGGTGCTTCAGATGAGCAAGGTGAAGATACTCCTCTAGAAGAGAGTGAAATGGTAGATGGTGAAGATTGTGACGCCTGTACAATATAGTCATATGATACCTATAGAATATACTGAACTTAGATGTGCATTTGATCCAGAAAAGCTAGAAGCATATGAAAGCTTCTGTAAAGATTACGTTAAAGATAAAGTAGTCTGCGACCTTGGCGCTGGATGTGGTATACTAAGCCATATTGCGCTTCATTATGGCGCATCCAAAGTCATATGTATGGATCAGAATGATAAAGCTTTAGAGATAGCAAAGAGATTATTGAACACTGATAAAGCTGAATATATTGTATGTGATCTAACTAAGGTAACCTTCCCAGAAGCTGATATCTATATTCATGAGATATTCGGAACTGTTTTATATGAGGAACGCATTACTAGCATCTTTAGTAACTTAAAGAGACAGTGCCTTGAGGATAAATGCTTTCCTAATAAAGGTGAGTTCTTCTCGTTTGAGTGTGATAAGTTAACTGAAGAAGATTATGAATATAGTATAGAAGATTTTCCTGAAGCAACTAAAGAGTATCACGCTCTTCTTAATGAAGAGGAAATAAAATTAGGGTCGAAAGTAGTGTCATCTCGCTTCTATAATTATAAAGAAAAAAAGTTGCTAAAAAGTTTTGATTTATGTGTTGACTCTGGGACGAGGTACATATATAATATGTTAGAATTGGTCCCCAGGTTCGGTTGGCGGGCTTATTTCCCAAACGGAGCTAGTTTTTCAAATACCCCGCGCACCGGGAACAATTGGTATGTACTTGACGGTAGCCGCAACGGCCGATATGTCAAGCGCATGCAGTTAACACATAAACCAGAAGCAATAATAAATCCATATGAGGTCGATTAATGTCAGTATTTACAGTAAGCAAGAAACCATCTAAATCGCGTAACATGTTCTTCGACGATCCGGTCGATATCGCGCGTTATGATGATGTTCGTTATCAACAGTTTGAGAAGCTTACTGACAAGCAATTAGGATTTTTCTGGAGACCAGAAGAAGTAGATATTCTTAGAGATTCAAAAGACTTTAAGAACATGAGTGAAGCAGAGCAGCATATTTTTACTTCCAACCTTAAACGTCAGATCTTATTAGATTCTGTACAAGGCCGAGCTCCCAACTTAGCGCTTCTTCCTATTGTGTCTCTTCCAGAACTTGAGACATGGATTGAAACCTGGGCATTCTCAGAAACTATTCACTCTCGTTCATATACGCATATTATTAGAAATATCTATGCTGATCCTTCTATTGTATTTGATAAGATTACCTCTAATAAAGAGATTACAGATTGTGCTGAGAGTATTAGTAAGTACTATGATAACCTTATTGATCGTAATAGAATCTCACCTGGTTTTGGTTCCTATGAGCATAAGAAGGCTTTATGGTTATGTATTAATGCCGTTAATGCACTAGAGGGTATTCGCTTCTATGTATCATTTGCTTGCTCATGGGCATTTGCTGAGTTAAAGAAGATGGAAGGTAATGCTAAAATTATTAAGCTCATTGCCAGAGATGAAAATGTTCATCTTGCATCTACTACTCATATTCTTAGACTTCTCCCTAAAGAAGATAAAGACTTTATTAAAATTAAAGAAGAGTGTGCTGACGAAGTTTTAGAGATTATGAAAGAGGTAGTAGATCAAGAAAAGTCCTGGGCTGATTATTTGTTTAGAGACGGCTCTATGATTGGTTTAAATGCTAGTGTACTTAAAACATATATTGAATGGATTGCTGCTAAGAGATGTACTGCAGTTGGTATCAAGCATAATTTTGCTGGTGGATCTAATCCTCTACCATGGACTCAAAAATGGATTGGAGGAGGGGAAGTACAAGTCGCTCCTCAGGAGACAGAAATCTCGTCTTATATTATAGGCGGTGTTAAAAAGGATGTAGGTTCAGATACATTTAAAGGATTTAGTTTATAATGGCTGTCACGATAAGAGTAAGCTGCCTGGAATGTGATTGTACTTGCCTAGTGGAAGTAGAGCCATCATGGGACATTAGATACTGTCCATCATGTGGCAGTAAAGTTGAAGTAGACGAAGATGACGTTGTACATGAAGATCTAAACTTCGATGATTGGGATGATTAATGGTTTGGTTATATGATGGTAAAGAATTTACTTCAGAAGATATTGGTGATTATCAAGGGTTCGTGTACTTAATTACTAATCAAGAGAATGGAAAAAAATACATTGGAAAAAAGTTTTTCAAGAAGCCTAAAGTATTACCAAAGACCAAGAAAAGAAAACGTCGTGTCAGAACAACAGTTGAATCAGACTGGAAAACATACTACGGATCATCTGAGCATCTTCTCAGAGATATCGAACAGTGGGATGATGACCAAAGAGGAGTGGGACTTAAACGTGAGATTACACGCTTGTGTAAAACCAAAGGTGAATGCTCTTACTACGAAATCAAAGAACAATTAGCAGTTGATGCTTTATTAGATGAGAGTTACTATAACTCATTTGTAGGCTGTAAAATACATAGAAAACATGTACTAAATGAATAACTATGCAATCAAATATAGACCAGGAGCAGGAGGTGAGTTCCTAGTATGTATGATCGAAGGACTAGATAAAGATATTATCGTAGAGCCAGATGAGAATAATAGATACGTAGGTTCACATGTTGAGTCATGGCATCAAAACTTAGGTCATTATTTTAATAATTCAGGACTTACTCATAATAATGTCCCTAGATTTAGTGAGCACGAGGTACCTGATAAGCATTGTATGACATTTCATCTATGGAACTTGGATTATATTATTCAGCTATGTAAATTAAAGACAAAAGTCCTAGTTATAGAGGACTCAACCATACACTCTGATATATTGGCATTCCACAAGATACCTACATATAAAGGTAAATCAGCTGAAGATCATGTTAAAGTGCAAATGCCTCGTTATAAAGAATGGGCTCAAGTCTATAGTGATAATGAGACTGTTATGAACTATGCTAAGAAGTTACTTGACATACGAACAGTTGAGCATGATGAGTTCTATGAATATTCTTTTGAGCAATTAGAGGAAATACTTACATGGCTCGCTGGAGTAAAATTAACAAAAGAATGGTATGAGATATTTAAAACAAATACTATTACCAATAAAGGTATTATAAATATACACAAAGATGACTTTATAAGGAACCTGGAGACAGAAAATGACACCAACTGAATTTGTAAAAGATATTATGAAAGAAAACGAAGCACTGTTTAAAGCTTCAAAGATGAACGTGAAGAAGTACTTCGAAGATCAGCCTGATCAGTCACATCTAGTAGACCACTTTATTGGACGTATGGTTAATGAGCATATGAACTTCGAAGAAATTACTCAGCAGCTACATGATAATGATAAAATGCCTAAAGATGAGAGAGCGCTTCTTGCTAAACAAGCAATGGATGAAGCAAAGCATACTAAGATGGTACGCGAAGTTATCGAGCATATTCTCGGTGAAGAGATTGACTTTGATGCTGCAGTAGCTCGTGAAAAAGAGCTTAATACTGCTAAAGGTGCTACGCTTCTAGAGACATACGGCGCTCAAGATGATGAGGCTGCTCTTGCTGCTTATCAATTAGTAGCTGAAGGGCGGGCTCAAGCAGTATGGGATCAGATGGCTGATACTATCGAAGATGATTTCATCGCAACTAGATATCGCGAGATCGCTAAAGACGAAGGTTTCCATTCTAAGATTGGTGCTCGTAAATTGTCTAAGATTGCTACAACTGAATCGATACAAGATAAGGTACGTACTCTAGTATCTAATATGAGAAAAGATCTCTTTGAGATTAGTTGCAAAAACACAACAGAAGCACCTGGCGCTCGTCAGTTGGTTCAAGAGGCTTACGGCTGGTAAAAAATGATTATAGGACTCTCCCAACGAGTCCTAACCTATAGGGAGAGGGAGTATGACTCTTTAAGCAGGGACTTTTATAAGTTCTTTAAGGGTCATACTCTTCTACCCATACCTAACGGGTATAGTATAGATTATGATGCGTTGGTAAATCAGATTGATATTTTTGTAATTACTGGTGGAGAAGCTCATCCAGATAGAACTCAAACCGAGTTACTAATAGCAGAAAAAATGACAGCGCTTGGTAAACCAGTAGTTGGTATTTGCTACGGCGCATTCCTATTAACGGAAGTTTTAAAAGGGTGTGTGCAAACAATGTATGACATGCCTTCTGGTATTGATCACAATATATTCTATCATACTGATCTAGAAGAATATGAAGTAAACTCTTTTCACAATCAAATTATCACCCATGAGCCTCCAGGCTCAAAAGTACTGTGTTCAGATGAATATGGTTATGTTGAAGCATGGGTTAAAGGGAATGTAGCAGCTGTAGTATGGCACCCAGAAAGAATGAATGAACCTTGGTTGCCATCTGAGATTAATAATCTTTTGAAAAAACAGTTGCAATATGTGTTACATTAGGATATAATTATAGCATGATTAAATTAAAAGAACCATTAACAGTAAGAGATAGATGGAACTTTAAAGTTACTTATCTCGAAGAGCATGAATACCAGACCTTTACTCCAGAAGGAATGGCTTACATTATGTTGAATAAATCAATGTACTTCAATGACGATGGCTATATGGCCCATAAGACAGGATGTGTACAGACATCTTCAAGGTTCGGTATTACTACCGATGAAGGCACCGCAGTTGTTATCGAGTATCCAGGATTACATCTTCTAGAAGATCGTATCTATTTACAGAACGAACTAGATATGGGTAATCTTGCTTACATGGATGGCGGCACTAACACCACTGCTATTAACCCAGGCAGGTTAGGTGATCCGGTTGTAAACTATGTACACTTCCCTGCAGGTATGCACCAAACTCTACATACACATCCTTCACATAGAATAGGATTATGTGTATCGGGTAACGGTAGAGTGCAGCTAGAAGGTCATGAGTACTTTGATGTGAAAAATGGCGAGGCATTCTTTATGCGACGCAACGAACTTCATAACTTTATGTGCCAAGATGAAGATGTAGTATTATTTGTGTGGGCTCCAGACTCTGGAACAGGCCCTACCGATGAAGTAAATCCCTTGAAAGTAAGAACTTATGTCGGGCAACAATTCACTAAATAAACGACTTCTCATTCTAGCAGGAGCACAAGGTTCAGGTAACCATTTGTTTGCTAGATTGTTCTCTCTACATGACAGCGTTAAAGGTTGGGATAAACTGCTTGAAAAGTATTGGGTACCTTCTGATGAGGAACCCTTTGCTAGAGCGTTTGTAGACCCTTCAGAGCTCAACGCTGAGCTATTGGAAGAGTATACGGTAATGAATGTATCGTATCCGTTTATATACAATGGAGAGAAGGTTTATCCTAAGATTAAAGAAGTGGCTGACCTAGCTACTGACTTAGGAGTTAAGGTACAGATTGGTATTATAGTAAGAGATCATAATATCAATCGATTGCAGCAGCAACGTGTAAGAG
>FZLS01000102.1 GCA_900197625.1 Rhodobacteraceae bacterium Water-Bin34
TCTCATAAGGCGGCAAGCCTTGAACTAGTTGATGGCCAACAGAGGATGACAACTATTACCCTCTTCTATCTGGCGATTTTTGATTTCCTTCAAAACAACATTCCACATAGTGAAGATGAGGACGAGGTTATGGAGGAGAAAATAAAGCTAAAGTCACTCCAAAAGAAACTCGTATTAGATGGTTCGATTAGACTTGAGCCGTCTTACTCAAACCACAATCTTGAAGATTACAAATGGATATTTTCAAGCGTTATAAAGGAGGTAAAGACATCCTCGAGCAAACCAAAATTCTTAGGTCTAAGACAGATTTCCAGAGCATTTAGTTACCTATCAAATAGGCTCAGCGAACTTGATGCAGATGGTAAGCCTGTTCATACATATCAGTCGGTTCAGATGTTACTTAGAAAACTCAATAGTGCAACACTCGTTAAGATTGATGTAGCCAATCATGCCGATGCATTCACCTTATTTGAGACCCTTAATAATCGTGGTGTTGCCTTATCAGCCATTGATTTAATTAAAAACAAGCTACTCGGCCACTTAGAGCGTATAAATCCTAGCAGTAATCTAGATGTCAACTTTGAAAGATGGAATCAGATTATCACCAATCTAACGGACGAGTATAAGATTCAGGAGCGCTTTCTAAGACAGTTTTATAATGCATTTAGATTAGAGCAAGATATCGCTGTAGCCAAATCGCCAAAAGCGCTAAGGTCGAATTTGATTCGTATTTATGAGGAACTAATTGAGCGTAATGTAGACTTAATATTTGACCGCCTAGAAGAAGCTTCGTTAGTTTATTCCGACCACATTAATTATGATACAGGGGATAATTCTGTCGATTACATAAGAGCATTAAGGAGCCTTGAAAACGTCAACGGAGCCGATGGATACATGCTTCTTTTATTTATTTCTAAGAAATTCAATCTTAGCGAAACGGATAAGATAGGACTGATAGAATTGTTGTGTAGATATTTTATCCGAAGGAATGTCACGGATTCTCCTCCTACGAGAGATTTGACAAACAGGTTTATGGATATTATTGCAGAAGCAAACAGGCTTGATACATATAGCTTTGAAAGCTTGAAGAATATAATCCTAGACAAGGGCAAGCCAGCTTCAGATGACGTATTCCGTGAAAAATTGAATGGTGATTTATATGAAGAAAATGTAGGTGCAACGCGCTACATTCTCTCCTCTATCGAAGGAAATCTGACGGAGACTAAGGAGAAGTATGTCAATTTCTATTCACGTGACAAGAACAAGTTTGTTTGGACCGTTGAGCATATTTTTCCCCAAGGGGAGAATATTCCTGAGCATTGGATAAACATGGTTGCTGCGGGAGATAAAATAAAGGCAAGCGAGGTTAGGAAAAATTGGGTTCATAAACTAGGCAACCTCACTCTAACAGGCTACAACTCACAACTTAGCAACATGTCTCTTGATAAAAAGCAGAATAAAAAATCAAATGATGGTAAATACATTGGCTTCAAAAACGGGCTAGCCATAAATGCTGCTATTGAAGATGTTACTGTTTGGCAAGAAGACAATATCAGAGTAAGAACAGCCAGTCTAGTTGATAAAGCTGTCGAGATATTTAAATTATAAAGATTCCATTTAGGACTCAGCATCCACTTGTATCCAAGAGTGATTACTTTTTGTGTGACATTCATACGACATTCAATTTCTAATACGTTAAATAGGTATTAAGATTCTAATGTTAGGTATTACCGCTCTAGAATGGAAAACAGTCATAACTGTAAGCCACGAGGAATACAATTCAGATAGTAAACACATGTGGGTATTAACCGATTGGATTTTAGATTCGGATTCTACATATAATTATACAGAAGGTGGAGTCCAATATGAAATGTTATTTAAATCGCGAAGAGATTCGGTATTCATCTGGAATAACCACGATGACAGTTACGAAATAAGAATCAAATGATTTCTATCTTAAGAGATTATCGGCTTTCAAAGAAGGAATCCATATTTAAGGAAATAAAACTCGTACAATGAAAAGAATTGACCTCCTTAAAAAGTCAATAAACGACGGTTCTCTTATAGGAGAAATGACCTTGTGTAGAGCTGCACTATGCTGTTCCATTAGGAGTATTGAGTTTTCCGCAACAGACCCAAAGCTTAACCCATTAAAAGACCGATTACAGGAAGCTTTTCAGGAAATAGGCATTCCTGCATATCTTATTGAAGATGTCGATATGGTCTGGTGGGACGGACATATGGACGGCATTTTGCAAATCTCGGATACAAATGAAATTTACTGGTATTGTGAAAATGAAATTTGGACTGGTGACACTGATGATGATCATGTAAAAGAAATATTGAAAGATTTAGTGTCTAAGCACAAGAAGGCGGAAGATATTTGGATTTTTCAGTGCTTTGATGGTCGAACATATAGATTAACGGACCCTTACAGTGGTGATGATGAAGACCGCATTGAAGAATATGGTCACGATTTAGGTGGGCTGGAATTATCCCATATCGTTGAAGTTCCAATCTATGACTTTGAAGATTATGATTTCGATTGCCAAAATGAGAAATACAAGTCTGTGAATGATCTGGAGCAATGGCTCAACGAAAAAGTTCTAAATTGATACGGCACACGGAATAATTGTATTCTTAATCAATGCAAATTTCTTTTTCTAATTTATGTCTTCAGATTCAATCATAATAATTGGTGTTCAATGTGTAGTAGCCATTGGACTTTACATAGTTAATTCGAAGTGGTACTACACGGAACGGGTTAAACAGATAATGTCTTGGATTTTCCTTGTGACCCTAATTCTCTCCGTTTTATCCGCCTATGGAAAAACACGAATAGTATCAAATGTTAACTTTCTTGATATTGTAATAGGCAACCTTATATTCTTACAGATTTTGGTTCAGCTCATTTCATTAATAATTAAAGGAGTATTCGGGCTATATTCATCATACGCAAGTATGAAGGAAGGCGAAAAATCCAAGATTTATAGAATCCTCAAAACAAACGCAGTTGTTCCAGCTTACCGCAGAACTGTCACAATAGGAGTCCTTTCAACTGGAGTAATCTGCTGGCTATTCTGGATTATGAGTAATAACTCTTTGACTGAATGTGAGCTAAATTTTATTGAGGGTAGTGGAATTTCAAAAAAGGCTTACAGAAGAATACAAGATGAAATTCGAGTATTAACCATTGACGAAATTCAGCAGATAGCATCAGCTATTCCTGAAGGTTCATTTGAGTATAATCTCCGTAATACAGCTATAAAAAGCACGTTTTATAAAGACTGCTTGAAGAATATTAAACCAAATAAAGCTGAAACAACGTATTTAATAGAGGTGCTTTCAGATCTAAGGGTGAAACAAATCGCAAGCGATTCCACTAACCTGTTTCACATTAAAAGATATGAGGAAATATCCCTTAGTAGCAGCGGTAGAAAAGTGCAGCGATTAAAAGATCTTGTTATTACTTCAGAAGAGTACAATTATGATTGGGATATTGTTATGACTAAGTTTCCTGAATTTCAAAGAATTGACCTTCAGTTGTTAAAAAATTATACTGCGACTGCTAAAAAGCTTCAATTCAATTACGATCAAATTAATTTGGAGTTTCCCGAGCTATTTGATTTCGACATGAACGAAAGAGTTTTGTCTTTCTCCTATGAACTGTTTCAAAGAACTGGCTACAATGGGGACTATAATCAGTTTAAAACCTTGATGGTTGAGAATAAATATGCTCGGGTCGATGTTCACCAACTCCTTTACGAAGAATTCAATCTTTCATTCCTTTCGAATGAGTATGAAGAACGAAAGGATTCAATTGAGCTACCAATGATTTGGAATGAGAGAATTTCCGAATTGCCCTTCAAAGAAGATCATATATTCTCAATAATAGAGTCTGAAAAATTATATCCTAGAGCATCTTAATTATGCCTTGGTGAAAGATGGTCGATAGCTAAATAAACCCTTCGACTAACATCCAAAAAAAATATTCTATCGAAACATACCTTCATAAACGACACTGTTAGATATGGCGCGTATGTCAAATCAGACCAAGAGTCTTATATTAGACGACCAAATAAAACCAAATAAATGCTAAGCTTCACTTCAAATAAAAACATTGCATTGACTGAAGGACCTGAGATTTTAGAACAGATTCTCAAGGAACTCAGGACCACCAAGCAAACAGTAGACAGTGCTATGGCTTGGTTCACCAATAAGGACCTTTTAGCCGAGGTTGCAACACTCTGTGACAAAGGTATTAAAGTGAGAATCGTCTTGGCTAAGAATGATTACAACTCTTCCACAGCCCTCAGTGATCTTAAAAGTAAAGGCGCGCAAGTGATCCATCTCAAAGGTTCAGGATACGGCATGATGCACCATAAATTTTGCATCATAGATTCTAAAAGAGCGATAACGGGAAGCTTTAATTGGACGGGAAATGCAGTCGCAAATAGCTCCGAGAATGCAATTTTCACGAGTGACAAAGAAATTATAAATCCTTTAATTGTCGAATTTGATAAGCTTTTGGGTAAGGAAACTAAAACAGAAATGAAAGAGGCGAATTCAAGCGGTTTCGATGATCCTTTCATAGAGCAACTTGAAAGTATAACATCAGCGCTAATAGAGGATTATAATCATGAAGAAATAGAACGTCATGGATACTCAAAAAGTAAAGAGTCTTTTGGCAATAGCACTCAATTGACTGGCTTGTTTGATGAGTTAAGAACGGATTTTAAAAATTCAGTTTTCAAAAACACTTCATTTCGTGATAGGACACTAGTGAAAATGGATGTACTGTGGGAGCAGAAAGAACAAAATATTAAGGCTCTTTATGTCCAAAGGATCGAGAATGAGGAGATCGATTTCTCAGTATTAAAAGAATCAAGTGAAGTAAAGAAGCAGCAGAAGCAAGATGAATTAGCTAAAATTCAAGCTGAAAAGGAGGAGAATCGTTTCGAAAAAGAAAAGACTGAAAATGAGATTGATGATTTAGTATCAGATATAGATAAGCTCGAGGCTAATGCAGACACTAAGCCATTTTGGAATGCACAAAATATTTTTGTTCTTATAGGAGTCTTGGCATTTTGGTTTTATCTGTATCTCTTTTACAGTTCAGCGATATATATACTTCAATATGGTAAAATCGAAGTGGAGAGAGCAATTGCATTAGGTATTCAACCAAGGATAGAGTTCTTTGATCCTGAAGCATTGACTAAACTATCTACAAAAGGATGGGTTGAGATATTCTTTGCGTTTTTGGTCGTACATATTCCGATTTCACTATCTCTGTCGAAGTTATTTGTAAAAAAGGAATGGGTAGCGAACTTAATGAGTTACTTCATTGCAATTGTAATTATCGATTTTTTCGTTGCTTTTAGCCTTAGCCGAGCATTGCACGAAATAAAGGTTTTAACGGAGGGTGTGCAGTCTGAGCAATCCATGGCGGACGCTATTTTTAATTTAGATTTTTTTAAGGTCTTTATTTTTGGAGCATTACCATTAATGATTCTTAAATTTCTCTTTCAGTATGTTCAAGAAGCTTATTCCGATTCACAGATTGATCTGGTAAACAATAAGTTAGCGAAGCAAATCAAATTAAATAAAAAGAAGATATCCAGATTAAAGCATGAAGGAGAGAAGTTTAAACTAGCAATTACAAAGGCAGAATCGATGGAGACGGAATTAAACTCTGCGATTGAAGAAATATCGATTGCTACCGAGGAGTCGCGTTTAAAAACATCAAAAAACAAGCAAGATTTAGAATTATCACAATCAAAGGAAATAGAATACTACGAGAGTGTATTTAACAAATACCGAAATAGTATTGAGAAGGGTAGTGCGACGATATTAAAAAATGCGATGGAATCACGTATTTCTTCTTCATTAGTTGGGTGGGTCAGGTTTCTAAATGACCATTTTAGTCAATCAGTGACACAAGAAAAATTAAATCAAATCGAACCTATCAAAACAGGATGGATAAATACATTATAGGATCGCTAATAGCGACATTACTAGTTTCCTGCTCACCAAATTCGACTGAACACTCGGATAAGCGCATCGATGTAATGCACAATAACTTTATTCTAATTGGCGATCTCTCGAATCGATTAGAAGGAAACAAACCGCTGTACGACACGATAATCATTAACACCATAATTGATAAGTATTGGTCAGAAGAAGTGCTATATCAAAACAGAAAACTAGGTCATCAGGATAAGATGCTGTTTAAGAGAATTCAAAATAATGCTTGGTTCTCTTCGGATGGTGAAATCGATCGAATCGACTTAGGTGCATTTGGAAACGATAATTTCAATCGTAATCGTTACATCAAGAATTTAGACACGATGCTGAATCTAGATAACGACCGTCAGAGATTCAAGAAAACCATTGCGCTACAATATCAGAATAGATCGAAGTTTTCTGGATACATCAACGGTGTATTGAACGGTCTGGGTGAAGAGTACTTACCCGCGTCCAAGTACCTGAAAGGAGACTCAACAGCAAATATTTACCATTACAGTAGAGATATTGTTGTGATATTCACAGACGGATATATCGAATTTGGTCGATACGGAAAAGGCATGAATTCCTTGTCAGGAAGGCAGATTAAAGAGATAAGAAACGAAATGCTCGCTACCAATTCAAATGCCATTGAAGCATCGTTCAATCTTGGTTATGAAATAGCTGCGTTAAATAATAAAGGGATAGTTGGAACGGAATTTTATTTACTTGAAACTAATGATCGTTCTTATACAAATGGTAATCCGACGGCACAGCCCGATGATAGAAATATTTACTCCAGTATTTGGAAAGACTGGCTCGAAAGATCAGGAGCTAAATCTGTTGTAATTAAGGAGCCATTTAGAACCAGAATGGATGCGGCTAAATTTGTAGATCAGTATCTTTTGCCGAAGAAGTCGATTTAGTTCATTGATCAAATAGGATTAAAATCGATAATACCGTTTCTTGTCCTTTTATTAACTCTTTAAGTACTGAACCATAAGAACTGACTAGCATCAAGTTGCGTTTTTTTTATCATTTGGATCATTCTGAAGCGAAAGGGCTGGTTTTTAGACCAGCCCCTAACTACAACGGGACCTATTTAACTCACGTCGAGGTAATACTGAGGCAGTCAGTATCATATCTCCAAGAAATGTGAGTAAGTAATAGAACGTAAGGTTATAATCGTATTGCAATTTCATAAAACCAACACTCCTATGATTAGAGAACAGATTATTGAAATTTTAGCTTATTGGAAAGAGAGCCAAAAAAATCTGCGTTCTCTACAAAAAATTGCTAGAGAACGAAATGAAACTTATCGACGTAAACATAATGTCAATAAAAACGATCCCTCATACTTATTAAATAATAAGGAAACTGTACAACATAAGAAAGATAGAATAGTACGTCTTATAACTGATGACTTTCCTGAAACCCTTGCCCAGTTATTAAATCTTGATAAAAGTGAATACCTAGTCAAAGGCTCTGTAGGTACTGGTACAATTAGTGACATCCCTTGGATTGCTATTTATCATAAGGAGATAACTAAAACTGCAACAAAGGGATATTATCCAGTATTTTTATTTAATGATGACTGCTCTGGAGTTTATTTAACCTTTCTTCTTGGATGGACTCAATATAAAAACCATTTTAAAAATATTCAGGTTGCTCGTGCGCAAATTATACGTGCAACAACACTGATTAAGCAAGAACTCAGGCCGACTGATGGGTTTTTAACGGATAAAATTGATTTAAAAACAAGGAATACTAATCTTGCTAAGGGCTACGAACTAGGTACGATTTGCAGTAAATTCTACGAAGTAAATTCTATCCCTAATGAAGAAGTTCTTAGAAGTGATATCATAAGAATGTTAAGTGTATACTCGGAAATGAGAGGGTTGATTGGTAAAGACATTTTTATTCAAGAAACAAGCTTTAACGAAAACCACTATCAAAATACTGATGAATTAGCTGATAAATTACCAGAGTTCCCTATCGGACCAATACCTTACAAGGAGGCTGTCAGCTATAAACAGAAGCAACAGTATCCCCGAAGTCGAAGAGTTAATGCATTAGCAAAAAGTATAGCTAAATATAAATGCGAATATAACCAAGCCCATATCACTTTTGAATCTGGTGTTTCTGGGAATGATTTTGTTGAGGGGCATCACCTTATTCCAATTGAAGCGCAGTCACAATTTGAGAATAGCTTAGACGTGCCAGAAAATATTATCTCATTATGTCCTAATTGTCATAGAGCAATCCATAATGCAACTGTCACTTTAAGAAATGAAATGATTAAGCACTTATATACTATTAGAATACCACTGCTAGAAAAGAGAGGATTAAAAGTCCAATTAAACGATTTACAAAACCTCTATCAAGTAGGTTAAGGTATTTAAGTTTATCTTGAATTCAACGCTTGGTTGGGCGTTTTAGGCGC
>FZLS01000107.1 GCA_900197625.1 Rhodobacteraceae bacterium Water-Bin34
ATGCTTACTTTAATGAATATTTGTATCACAATGGAGATACAGACACTTATATTAGATTTGAAGCAAACTCAATGAAATTTAGAACTGGTGGTGGTGATAGACTTCAAGTTGAAAATGCTACTGTTACAGTAAATGCTGATTTAAATTTAACTGCCGAAAATACTACTGGTGACAACTCAATACATCTACCTAGAGGCGGTGAAATTACTTTTTATGGTGACCAAGGTTCACATCATTCTATGTCATCTAAAAGTAACTCTGGCACCGTGACGGATGATTTAACAATTTCATCATATGGTGCTTTATATATTGACTTAGACTCTAATTCCAATAATACATCAGGAGCTGACTTTGTAATTAGTAGACATAATGCTACAGCTCACCTATTTAAAGTAGATGGAGAAACTGGAGCTGGTAAAGGTCTTCATTCATATCCAAATGCTTCAGCTGATGGCGTTTCTCTTAGTTCATACGCTCAAGGAACTGTACCAATCAATCAAGGTGTTGTGCAGATTAGATCAGTTGGTAAAACTGGTTGGGCAAACGGCGATGAAATGGGTAGTATCGATTGGTATAATAATGATGGTTCAGGAGTAGGGCCAAGAAACCTTGCAAGAATCGTTGCGGTAAACACACAAGGTAATGGTACTAGTACTACTACTTTTAATGGCGAACTTCATTTTTACACTTCAGATTACAATTCCCAGTTAAACTCGTCAGCTGCAATGAAAATTAGTGCGAGCAATAAAGTAGCTATTGGAGATGGTACTGATGCTGGTTCTTGTCTACAACTAAGACCTGCTGATGATGGTACTGCAGATGATATACAATTCTATAATGGTTCTACACGAGTTGGAGAAATTGGAACACAAGACACTAGTTGGTTAAGAATAAATTCGTCTACTAATAAAAACATTTACACTCCTCGCTACATTCGAGCTGATAATGGATTGTTTGTGATGGAATCAAGTGTAAACTATGGAATTAATAATGCTGGTAATGGAGTATTTAGGACTTCAGTTACAGTCGGAGCTACTGCTATTACTGGTTCAGTGACGGTTCATGACGGAGATGGTGAAGATTTGACATTGAATGGGTGGGGATTGTCAATGAATCGCGGCGCATCATATATTAGACCGTCTACTGATAATAATAAGACGCTTTATATTGGTGGTGCAGATGATTCGCTAGATTGGCTTCAGATTCATTTTAGAACTGGCGGCGGTCTTTACATGACCGGAACTCGCTTTATGGACACTGGCAGGAATCTGGAAAATATACCGCAGGCAACTATAGGTAAAATTCACGCCGGTGGCGATACAAGTAATTACCCAGATGGAACCGATCCAGACATTTCTACTGATGACATGTTTGCCACAGTAAAAGTAGTTTCTCCAAAGTTTGTATGGCTTAACGATGCATCTGGCGATGATAACTATGTTACCTGTGATGATGGCAATACTTCGTATTCAGTCGACGGAAATGGTGCTGGTGCATGGTGGAAATGGTATGGAGATAAAACATTAAGCCACGCCGGACATGTTTTTGATTATTGGAAAGGTAAAGGCGCTGAACTTAGCCAGAATATTAAAATGAGTACCACGGGCGGTGAAATTCGCTTTTATAGTGACACATACTCAATAAATGCATATGGCCAATCAGTATATAGAGGCGGTGCTACTACTAATCATGACAGCAGGAATGGACTTAGATTTTATCATTCAGCCGGTCCACAAATGTCATTGTGGTATCATGCTGCTGGAACTGGTATTGGTAATATGAAAATATTCTCTTCTAATACTGGTGTTGGTGATTGTTTTCAATTTAGCCCTACCGGTGCTTTCCATGCTAAAGACAATATTACTGCTTATTCAACAACAACAACTTCAGATGCTAGATTAAAAGAAAATGTGAGAGACTTGGAAGGATCGCTAGATAAAACTCTTAGATTAAGAGGCGTCAAGTTTGATTGGATTGATGAAAATAGGCCAAAAGATAATTTAGGATTTATTGCTCAAGAAATAGAAAAAGTAATACCCGAGGTTGTAAAAGACATTACAGATATCGATGGAGAAGAACATAAAGTAGTAAATTATCAAGCAGTTGTTCCAGTATTGGTGGAAGCAATAAAGGAGCAACAAAGTCTTATAAATAGATTAGAGGAAAGACTAAAAGTACTCGAAGAGGGCGAGAAATAATATGGCAATTACAAAAACAAGAAAAATTGAGAATATAAAGGTATTACCAGCTGAAGATCAATCTTTAGAGGCTGATGCGTTAACTAATAGGGCTCATCCCACAGTTACCGTCACGTATATGAATTCATGGGACGATCCCAATGATGACGACTTACCTGTAGTATCACCGTCCGCTCATGTAATATTTAGATATCAAGATGATGGAACAGACACTGACTATTCAACACATGATGAGTTAGTTAGATCAATATGCTTGGCAGCTTGGAGTTAAAAAATGGCAAAACCTAATAGCAGAACAACATTAATAGACTATTGCTTACGAGCTTTAGGCGCACCTGTTGTTGAAATTAACGTAGACGATGATCAAGTTGAAGATCGTATTGATGAAGCTTTACAGTTTTATCAACACTATCACGCGGATGCTATTGAAAAGGTTTTTTTAAAGCACCAAGTATCTGCCGATGATATCACTAATGGGTATTTGACTATACCCGATTTAGTAACAGACGTAGTTCAAATATTTCCACTAAGAGAAAGTGGCGGTCATAACATGTTTGATATTCAGTATCAAATGCATTTGAACGATATGTACTCTCTTGGTTATATGGGATCATTGGTAGAATATGAAATGGCACAACAGTGGCTTTCTATGTTAGATCTTATTATGGATTCAGATACTAAACATATTAGCTTTGACCGACATAAAAATCAATTACGTATCGATATGAATTGGTCTAAAGAAGTTGAAGTTGGCGAATACATAATCGTTGAGTGTTATAGAATACTAGATCCAACAACATATACTGATGTGTATAACGATTATTTTTTAAAGCGCTACGCTACAGCATTAATTAAAATGCAATGGGGTATAAATCTTTCTAAGTTTGAAGGTATGGTAATGCCAGGCGGTGTTACATTTAACGGTAGACAAATTTTAGAAGACGCTAAAGAAGAAATAGAAAAATTAAATGAAGAAGTCAGATTAAACTGGGAACAACCAGTCGACTTCTATACAGGATAAGATATGCCAAGAAGCGTATATTTCTCTCAGGCAGTAAAGTCAGAACAAAGCTTATACGAGGATTTGATTATTGAATCCCTTAAGATTTTTGGTCAGGATGTATATTACATCCCACGAACTTTAGTTTCTAGAGATAACATATTAGGCGAAGATGCCGCATCTAAATTTGATGACGCGTATCTTATTGAAGCTTATATTGAAAACACCGACGGGTTTGAAGGTGCGGGCGATCTGTATCAAAAATTTGGTCTTGAAATTAGAGATGAAGCTACATTTATTATTTCTAGAAGGCAATGGCAAAACTTAGTAGGCGTGTGGAATAATACAGTAGATACTATTAAGCCGCAAGAAGGTGATTTAATATTTTTGCCAATGTCCAATTCATTTTTTGAAATATCTTTTGTTGAGGACGAGCAACCGTTTTATCAACTATCAAATCTTCCAGTATATAAAATGCAGTGTAGCCTGTTCGAATATAACGAAGAAGACTTTGATACTGGAGTTGGTGCTATTGATATTGTTGAGGTTCAAAACACTTATCAAGTTCCTATTAGTTTAACGGTTTCCAATAACGAACACTTTAAACTAGGTGAAACCGTAACTCAAGTTATAAGCTCTGACCCTGCAATTAGCGTATATGGTACTATCCAGACGCTGACAAAAACATCTGCCTCGCAAGCGGATATAACGGTTTCTAATATTGGTGTTACCGGATCTACAGAAGCCAGAGACTTTTTCGTGTCAGAAACTGTAGGATTAGTCGGAAGCGAGAGTGGATTTACGTGCTATGCGATAGATGTATCTAATGTTGCTGATAGTCAATTCTCACCAGCTGATGATCAGGCTGAAAACTATGCGTTTGAGGTAGAGGCTGATGGATTCTTAGACTTTACTGAAACTAATCCGTTTGGCGACGCGTCGGAGACATACTAATGTTTGGAAATCACTTTTACCATGCAACAACACGAAAAGCAGTAGCTTTATTTGGTACTATATTTAATAACATTAGCGTTATTAGACAAGACGGTTCTGGTAATGTATTAAATCAGATTAAAGTCCCATTAGCATATGGACCTAAACAAAAGTTTTTGTCTAGGCTAGATTCTGTAACAGGCCAAGACGCCACAATGGCTATTAAGTTGCCTAGAATGGGATTTGAAATAACTTCTATGGACATTGATTCCACCCAGAAGTTGGCAAAGAGAAATCAAATAGTAGAAAATCATGCAACAGATTCTACTAAAAAGAAAACAATTAAACAGGCTGTAGCATATAATATTAATATGTCACTATTTGCTATGGCTAAGAATCAAGATGACGGTTTACAAATTATGGAACAAATTCTTCCATACTTTCAACCAGAATATACAGTAACAATTAATCCAGTAACTGGTTTTGATTATAAACAGGATGTTCCTATTATATTAAACGCAGTTACTATTCAAGATGATTACGAGGGTGACTATCAAACTCGTAGAGCATTAATATACCAATTCGACTTTGTTATGAAAATGAAGTACTTTGGACCGACTGCAGATCAAGGTGTTATTAGAGAAATTAACTTAGACTTTAATGCTGACGCTGGTGGATCGAACATTCTAGAAAATATGGATTTTACAATAACTCCTGCTGATGCAGATGAGGATGATAACTATACTGTTAATGTAAGTATAACATAGGTACATTATGGATAAATTAGAGAAAATGCAGGAAAGCCTGAATAAGAACTTGCCTGAGAAAAAAGTCAAAAAAACTGAATTGACCACTACACAAAAAGAGGTCAAAGATGATTATGAATTTTCCAGAAAAACATATAAAGATCTCATTGAAACTGGAGTGAGGTCTCTTGACGTACTTGCAGAACTTGCAAGAGAATCAGAACATCCTAGGGCTTTTGAAGTATTATCTAAAGCAATTAAAGATATCGGTGACGTAACTGATAAGCTTATGGATCTACAAAAAAGCAATAGAGACCTTAACGACGAAAATAAAGGTAAGAAAGAAGTAACAAACAATAATCTATTTGTAGGAAGTACTACAGATTTGCAAAGATTGTTTATGAAGCACGACAAAGAAAATAAAGATAAGAAGATTATAGATGCCACGCCCGAAGAATGAACATGAAGGTTATCTAGGAAATCCTAATGTAAAAAAGGATGGAGTAGAAAGCCAATTTAGTGAAGAGGAGATCAAAGAGTACAGACAATGTATGATGGATCCTGGTTATTTCGCTATTAATTATTTAAAGGTTATATCTTTAGATGATGGTTTAGTTCCGTTTAATTTGTATCCATATCAGAAAAATATGTTTAAGCATTTTAATGATAATCGTTTTTCTGTGGTTTTAGCTTGTAGACAGTCTGGTAAGTCGATTTCTGCGGTGGCATATCTTTTATGGTATGCTTGTTTTCATCCTGAGAAGACGATTGCGATATTGGCAAACAAAGGAGCTACTGCAAGAGAGATGCTGGCTCGTATTACTCTTATGCTAGAGAATTTACCATTCTTCTTGCAACCTGGATGTAAAGCATTAAACAAAGGCTCAATTGAATTTAGTAATAATTCTAAGATTATTGCGTCGGCTACTTCTGGTAGTTCTATTCGTGGTTTGTCTATTAACCTATTGTTCCTAGATGAGTTTGCATTTGTTGAGAACGATGCACAATTTTATACCTCAACGTATCCGGTTGTTTCATCAGGTAAAGACACTAAAGTTATTATCACTTCTACTGCTAATGGTATTGGTAATGTGTTTCACAGAATATGGGAAGGTGCTACCACATACACTAACGAATATAAAGCGTTTAGAGTTGATTGGTGGGATGTGCCTGGAAGAGATGACGCATGGAAAGCCGAGACAATAGCAAATACCTCAGAGCTACAATTTGATCAAGAATTTGGAAATAACTTCCATGGTCGTGGTAACACATTAGTAGATGCAAGCGATCTTTTAGCACAAAAGTCTCAAAGACCAATGACATGGAACGAAAATCTATATATCTATGAGAAAGCAATAGAAGATCACCAGTATGTTATGACGGTAGACGTTTCAAAAGGACGTGGACAAGATTATAGCACATTTACTATTATTGATACATCAGTAAACCCATTTAAACAGGTTTGCGTGTTTAGAGATAATAATATATCTCCAATGCTATTGCCTGATATGTGTTATAAGTATGCTAGGCTGTATAATGAAGCTTACATTATTGTGGAGTCAAACGATCAAGGTGCAGTTGTATGCAATGGATTGTACTATGATTTAGAATACGAAAACATGTTTGTAGAATCGCAAGTAAAGGCTAATGCAATTGGCGCTACAATGACAAGACGTGTTAAAAGGATTGGATGTTCTACTTTTAAAGATCTTATAGGACAAAAGAAGCTTCATATTGTAGATGCTAATACAATTGAGGAGATGTGTACATTTGTTGCTAGAGGTAATTCTTTTGAAGCGCAAGCGCCGAACCATGACGATTTAGTTATGAATTTAGTTTTGTTTTCATGGTTTACTACAACAGATATATTTCAGGGAATAACAAACATTGACATGAAAAACATGTTATATAAAGAACAATTACAGGCAATACATGATGATTTATTGCCGTTTGGAATTATTAATGATGGACATAAAAGCGTTACTGAGGGAACAGGTGACGGAGAGGGTAATGTTTGGTTTGAGGTCGAACACCTTTAAAACTTTATTTATATAAATAATACTGATTGAACATAACCGTATTATGAAAACTTATTAATAACTCAAATTGAGAGGACAAAAAAATGGCATTTCAAGTATCACCAGGCGTCCAAGTCAAGGAAATTGACGCATCGGGCGTAATACCTGCAGTCTCAACCAGTATTGGTGGATTCGCAGGGGCTTTTAATTGGGGTCCACTAAACGAAGTTACTACGGTTGGTTCAGAAACAGAACTAGCGAGCATCTTCGGAACACCGGACAACAAAACAGCAAAATACTTTTTAACTGCAGCATCATTCTTAAAGTATGGTAATGCACTAAAAGTAGTACGAGCAGAAACAGACGGTCAGCTAAACGCAACCGACGGAACTGCACAAATTATTAACAACTTAGAAGACTTTGAGGGTCAATCTATTGTCACCGGGACATTTCACGCAAGATATCCTGGGATTTTAGGTAATTCTTTGCAAGTTCAGATCGCAACAAACGCGGCATCGCATGGGGCTATGGATGACGGCGTTGAAGCAGCTTTTGACAGAGCTCCAGGCACATCTGATACTGCTGCGGCATCGGTACACACTGTTACAGCTGACGAGATGAATATTGCGGTTATCGACAAAAATGGGAAATGGACTGGAGTACCTGGAACAGTTTTAGAAACTTTCCAACTCGTTTCTCAGGCCTCAGATTCTAAAAAAGTAGATGGAACATCTAATTTCTATAAAGAAGTAATTAATAGAACCTCTAGGTACGTCTACGCAAATGCGGATATTACCGGCTTGACTGAGCTCGGTGATAACATCGCCGCAGCGACAGCTGATAAGGAATATACTACTCTAGATACAGTAGTAACGGTTAATCTAGCAAATGGAGCAGACGATAACGAGCCAACCCACGGAGAGATCGGTACTGCATTAGACTTTTTAGCAGATGCTGAAACAGTCGATGTAAACTTACTGTTTGCATATCCAGACGCT
>FZLS01000108.1 GCA_900197625.1 Rhodobacteraceae bacterium Water-Bin34
TTTAATCTTTTAGCTTTATTCATGTTTTTTGCAGCTCCATTTAGATCCATAAGTTGCTAAAGTATACGATTCTTCTCCCAATATTTTATATTTTATTGTTGATGTGTTTTTATCATAATAGAGTTCCTCAACAATATATGAATTAGTGTTACAGGCCATACAGCCACAATAATTAAAATTATTATTTTGATAATCTTTATGAGTGAAGTTAACTTGGCTTCCATAAGATCCGCCTATGCTATATTGAAAAGAGGCATATTTGATTGAAACAAAGGGATCAGATTGATTATTAATAATTTCTTCATCCACGTCATTTTGACAAGAAACAAACTGAATAAATAGTAATAGTAGAATTAGTTTTTTCACAAAACCAACTATAATTAATATATCAAGTTTTTTCTTATTTAAATTACACATTTTCAACAAGTTACAAAAATTAAATTAATATTCTTAAACTCATATAGTTATTTTATCGTGTGTTTTCCATATGTAAAACAGATTTTAATCATATATATTTATTATATATTTATAATTATTAATTAACCCATCAAAATTTTATCATGAATTTATTTTTTAAACATACACTACTAGCACTTATATTTCTTGGAGCAACTCAATTTAGTTCAGCTCAGCTAAAAAAAACAGCATCGGTAGAAGGTATTACAGAATATCTATTAGATAATGGTATGAAAGTACTTTTGTTCCCTGATAATTCCTCACAGACAATCACTGTAAATGTTACTTATTTGGTTGGCTCTCGTCATGAGGGTTATGGTGAAAAAGGAATGGCTCACTTGCTGGAACATCTTGTTTTTAAAGGAACGCCTTCACACAAAGATATACCTAATGAATTGACAGAACGTGGTGCACGTGCTAACGGAACTACTTGGTATGATCGTACCAATTATTATGAAACATTCAATGCAACTGATGATAACTTGGAATGGGCACTAGACCTGGAGTCTGATAGAATGATGAATTCCTATATAGCAAAGAAAGATCTTGAATCAGAATTTAGCGTAGTACGTAACGAGTTTGAAAGCGGAGAAAATTCACCTTCCAGAACACTTTCTCAAAAAGTAATTCGTGCAGCTTATATGTGGCATAATTACGGAAATTCAACCATTGGAAATCGTTCCGATATTGAGCGTGTTCCGATTGCAAACCTGAAAGCATTTTATAAGAAATATTACCGACCTGATAATGCTGTATTGATGATTACAGGAAAGATTGATGACAAACGTACTTTGGAATTAGTTGAGAAATATTTTGGCCCTTTGAAGAATCCATCTGTAAAGCTCACTGAAGTACCAACTGTAGAGCCAGCTCAAGATGGTGAAAAGCGTGTTGAATTAAATAGAGTAGGTGACTTGCAATTGTTGATGGCATTATACCATTCTCCAGCAGGATCAGATGCAGATTATTCAGCTTTAACATTGGCTCAAAACGTTTTAAACGATGCCCCGTCTGGAAGACTTTATAAAGCTTTGGTAGAAACACAAATGGCTTCTAGTGTATATGCATCGAATCCTTTTACTAAAGAACCAGGATATATTAATTTTAACGTTAGTGTCCCATCTGAAAAATCACTTCCTGACGCTGAAAAAACCTTATTAAGTGTGTTGGATGATTTAAAAGACAACCCAATTACTACAGACGAATTGAAGCGTGCTCGTGCAAATATCATGAAGCAACTAGATCAGCTTAGTCGAAACTCTGGATATATGGGAACTTATATGAGTGAATTCATTGGTGCAGGAGATTGGCGCTTGGCATTCATTCACAGAGATCGTATTGAAAATACGACTTTGGAGCAAGTCAATGCGGCAGTTCAGAAATATTTTATTCCAACTAATCGTACCATCGGTAACTTTATTCCAACTTCCAAGCCCGAACGTGTTGAGATTTTACACACAGAAGGTTTGGCTGAAATGGTAGCAAGCTACAAAGGTAAAGTGGCTATGGATGTCGGTGAAGATTTTGACGTTAATTATGACAATATTCAAAACCGTTTAGACAGCGGAGTTTTGCCAAAATCTGGTATTGAATTTGGATTTATAAATAAAGCTAATCGTGGCGAAACAGTAAACTTATCATTTGCTATGAGAACGGGAACTGTTGATGACTATATGAATAAAGGAATGACAGCAGGATTTGTGGCGAACTTGCTTAACAAAGGAACACAATCACGATCACGTCAAGATATTGAAGATGAGTTGAGTGCTATTAGTTCGTCTGTTGGTTTCAGTGGAAGTAATGGAAGGGTTTATGCTAATATTTCATCAACTAAAGAACACTTACCTGCTGCTCTTGAAATTATGACAGACATGCTTAAAAATCCAAAATTCGAAATTAGTGAACTGGACAAAATTAAAACTCAACGTTTGGCTGGCTTGGAAAGCAGTGCTTCAGACCCTCAATTTGTAGCGGTTCAACGTATGCGTGAAATTAATCAGTTTTACTCCAAAGGTCATCCTAATTACAGTCCTAATATTGAGGAACAAATTGTAATGATTAATGAGGTGAGTATTGAGAGTATTCAATCTTTTTATGAAGAGTATTATGGTGTTGCGAATAAAGCTTCTTTAGTAGCTATTGGAAGTATGGATGTCGATATGGTTAAAACTTATTTTGAGGATAATTTTTCTGATTTTAAATCTGACAAACCATTTTCAGTAATTGAAAATCCATTTAAACAAAATATTGCTGCTAACGAAAATATTATTACACCCGATAAGAAAAATGCCTTTACTGTAGGTATGTTATCTGCTAAAACAACAGAAACTGATGAGGATAACGCTGCACTTCAAGTTGCTGGAATTATTTTTGGAGGTGGATTTTTGAATTCTAGAGTTGCTACACGTTTAAGACAGCAAGATGGTGTGAGTTATGGTGCTGGTGCTCAGGTGAGTATTGACAGTGATCCTGATGATAAAAACTCGGCTTTGATCATCTATGCTATTTATGCGCCTATGAATGCTGAGAAGGTTCAAATTGGTTTTAAAGAAGAGCTAGAACGTTTTATTAAAGATGGTATCACTCAAGAAGAATTGGATAGTGCAGTCAACGGCTGGGTTCAAGGACAATCAGTTTCCAGAGCAAAAGATAATGAGTTATCATCATTAATAAACAATAATCTTTATTTTGAAAGAGATATGACTTTTTATGCTGCACTTGAATCTCAGGTTAGTGCGTTAACAGTTGAAAAAGTGAATACTGTTATTAAGAAGTATTTTAAATCACTTGATAATTGGACAGTGGTAAATGGAGGTGATTTTAAATAGTATAAAATATTAATTTAAAATTATTTTTATAATGATCAATTGGCATAAAAAGCAAGTAGAAAGAACTTTAAAAAGCTGGGGATTTTCCAATTACCAGGCTTATTGGATTTCTTTTATTAAAGGGTTAGTAATCGGAGGATTAATTGTGTATTTTTTTATTTAAAATAAAAACCTCTTATTTCAATTATTAATTATACATTCGCAAAGTTGATTTCCCAATCAACATGTATTAAAAGTTCAAGAGTTCTATGGTCATTATTCTTGAGCTTTTTCTATTTTCTATAATTTTTTCTTTTTTTATTTCGGTTTGACCTTCCTTTATTTCTGTTAAAGTTATTTCTGTTTTTTTGTTTAGTAGGTTCTGGAACTGCATTTGGGTCAGGTTCAAATCCTTGTTTGATTTTTGAAGGAATTCTCAAATTGACCAGTTTTTCAATATCTTTTAGATATTGTTTTTCGTCAACACAAACAAGTGAAATAGCTTCACCTTTTGCTCCAGCTCTACCAGTTCTTCCAATTCTATGCACATAATCCTCGGGAATATTGGGAAGTTCAAAATTTATTACATGTGGCAACAATGGAATATCTAATCCTCTTGCCGCAATATCTGTTGCAACTAGTATTTCCACAGTACCATCCTTAAAGCCAGCCAATGCCCTTGTTCTTGCTCCTTGGCTTTTGTTTCCGTGAATTGCAGCAGCAGATATGTCTGCTTTAATCATTTTTTTACAAAGATTATTTGCGCCGTGTTTTGTTCTTGTAAAAACTAAAACTTGTTTCCAATTCCCCTCTTTTATTAGCTGAATTATAAGACTGGATTTTTTACTCTTATCTACTTTATATACATATTGAATAATAGCTTCAACCGTTGTATTTTGAGGAGAAGTTTCTACCATTACGGGATTATTTAAAATTCCCTTTGCTAATCTTTTAATTTCTTTAGAAAAGGTTGCAGAAAAAAGCAGGTTTTGTCTTTTGCTTGGTAATAAGTTCATTATTTTATTAATGTCTCTTTGAAAACCCATGTCCAACATTCTGTCAGCTTCGTCTAAAACTAATATTTCTATATTTCGTAAGGATAATAATCGTTGATTTTCAAGATCCAATAAACGGCCAGGTGTTGCGATTAAAATATCAATACCGTTTCTTATTTTAGAAACTTGTGGTTTTTGATTAACTCCTCCAAAAATTACAGTAGATCTTAATTGCAGATAATTACTGTATTCTACAACATTATCATAAATTTGAGCTGCAAGTTCTCTGGTAGGAGTTAATATTAATGCTCGAATTTTTCTATGATTCGAGTTTGATTGTTTTGAAAGGATCTGTAATAATGGTAGTGTGAAACCAGCTGTTTTTCCCGTTCCTGTTTGCGCTGATGCTAAAACATCTTTTCTTTTGAGAATTAGTGGAATTGCTTTTTCTTGAATTGGTGATGGGTCAGTGTATCCTTTATCGTTGACTGCTTTTAAAAGTGAAGGCATTAAGCCAAGGTCGTTAAATTTCATAGGCATAAAAGCAGAAATATCTACTTTGAATTTTATTTTTGTCCTTTATTCATCATTTAAGATCTTAAAAAACATATTTCTGCAAACATAAAGTTTTCTGGTATAAAATTTGTTAAATTAACCTTGAATTAAAATTATTAAATTTACAAGATGAAAAAATGCATTTCAATTTTATGTTTATCATTATTAGTCTCCTGCCAATACGAAGATTATGACGACAGTAAGGTAGTTGATTCTCCATTAGCAACTTGCATTGATGGTTATGCCAAAATTCCTGGAACTGACTATGAATATTCTTGTCTTAATTATGATTTAATGGGCCACATAACTCTCGAAGAAATGGATGCAAATGCTGGTAATGATTGCTGGGGTTGGACAGATTCTACAACTGGAAGAGAATATGCAATTATGGGTATAAATAATGGTACCGCTTTTATTGATATTACTGATTCTACATCTCCTATTTATCTTGGTAAACTTCCAACTTCTACAGTTGATAGTTCATGGAGAGATATGAAAGTTTACAATGATCATGTCTATATTGTTAGTGAAGCCCAAGAACATGGTTTACAGGTTTTTAACTTAACAAAGTTGAGAGGAGTCGAATCAAAGCAAGTTTTTTCGGCTGATTATATTGATAATTCATTTGGAAATGCACATAATATTGCAATTAACGAAGAAAGCGGATATGCTTATATTGCTGGTGCAGGAAATAAAGGTATTTATGCTTTTAATTTATCAAATCCATTAGCTCCAACATCAGAACTTGAAGCGCCCGAATTTGGCTATAGTCATGATGCACAAATCGTAATATACAAGGGTCCAGATACAGATCATGTTGGTAAAGAAATTTATTTTGGAAGCAATGAAAATAGAGTGGATATTATTGATGTTACAAATAAATTAGAGCCAAAGCTTATTAGTACTTTTTTATATGATCATCAGTATACTCATCAGTCATGGCTTACAGACGATCATAAGTATGCCTTACTTGGAGATGAATTAGATGAACTTGATTCAAATTATGAATTAAAAGCTGATGCCAAAACAAGAACAGTAATAATAGATTTAAGTGATTTAGATAATCCAGTTTTGCATCATAATTATGAAGCAGAAACTAAAGCTATTGATCACAACGGATATGTCAAAGGAACTGAATTTTTTCTAGCGAGCTACACCGCTGGTTTAAGAGTTTTGGATGTTTTAAATATTGATCAAAAAAGTATTTCTGAATTAGGATTTTTTAATACGTTTCATGATCACAGTGATCATGATCATGGATTACCAAAATTAAATACGATAAAAAATCAAGATCCAGGTGGTGACCACAGTGGAAAAAAAGGTAATAGTGAAGCTTTTAATGGTGCATGGAGTGTTTATCCTTATTTCAAAAGTGGAAACATAATTATTAGCGATATTAATTCAGGATTATTTGTTGTAAAAAAACAGAACTAACTTATTTTTTTTACATTTTAAACTTTTGCGGTTAGATTTTCTAATTTCTTTACGAAAAAAAAATTAAAACATTTAATATTTTAAGATAAAATTTATATATTTGCACGCATTTTAAAAGTAATAAAACATTATATCATATGGCTAAGGAAACATTTGATCGTTCGAAACCCCATTTAAATATAGGGACAATTGGACACGTAGATCACGGAAAAACTACCCTAACTGCTGCTATTACAAAAGTATTAGCTGATGCAGGATTATCTGAAGTAAGAAGCTTTGACCAAATTGACAACGCTCCTGAAGAAAAAGAAAGAGGGATAACAATTAACACTTCTCACGTTGAGTACCAAACAGCAAATCGTCATTACGCGCACGTTGACTGTCCTGGTCACGCGGATTATGTGAAAAACATGGTAACAGGTGCCGCTCAAATGGATGGTGCAATTCTTGTAGTTGCAGCTTCTGACGGACCAATGCCTCAAACTAGAGAACATATACTTTTAGGAAGACAAGTTGGTATTCCTAGAATTGTTGTTTTCTTAAACAAAGCAGACCAAGTTGATGATGAAGAACTATTAGAACTTGTTGAAATGGAAGTTAGAGATTTATTAAACTTCTATGAATACGATGGTGACAATGGACCAGTAATTTTAGGATCTGCACTTGGAGCTTTAAATGGAGAACAGAAATGGGTTGATACTGTTATGACTTTAATGGAATCTGTTGATAGTTGGATTGAACTTCCTACTAGAGAGGTTGATAAAGATTTTTTAATGCCTGTTGAAGATGTATTTTCTATAACAGGTAGAGGTACTGTTGCAACTGGAAGAATTGAAACTGGTGTAGCTAATACAGGTGATGCGGTTGATATCATTGGTATGGGTGCTGAAAAATTATCTTCTACTGTTACTGGTGTTGAAATGTTTAGAAAAATTTTAGACAGAGGAGAAGCTGGTGATAACGTTGGTATCCTATTAAGAGGTGTTGAAAAAACTGATATCTCAAGAGGAATGGTAATATGTAAGCCAGGTTCAGTAAAACCACATGACAAATTTGAAGCTGAAGTATATATATTAAAGAAAGAAGAGGGTGGAAGACACACTCCATTTCATAATAACTATAGACCACAATTTTATGTAAGAACAACTGACGTAACTGGAAATATTGTTCTTCCTAAAGGAGTAGAAATGGTAATGCCTGGAGATAACTTAACAATCACTGTTGAGCTTATTTCTCCTATCGCGTGTAGCGTTGGATTAAGATTCGCTATTAGAGAAGGTGGTAGAACTGTAGGTGCTGGTCAGGTTACTAAAATTTTATAATATAATATTAATTAATCCGTAAAAGGTATCTACTTAAAGTGGATGCCTTTTGTGGCTATAAATCTTTGGTGTTTAATTACATCATAAACGGAGAGACGGGTTTAGCTCAGTTGGTAGAGCACTGGTCTCCAAAACCAGGTGTCGGGAGT
>FZLS01000110.1 GCA_900197625.1 Rhodobacteraceae bacterium Water-Bin34
TATTTCTGATGTTTGTCATCGACACTAAGCCGTTTTGTGCGCCGTATGTTTGATACACAAGTTGTTGCATTTGCAGAGCTTGGTTAAGTGCAATTGCCTTTTCTTCTTCCCTGCCAGTACCTAATCCAACATTGATCATAACATCCATTGAGCCATCCCAAACGCGAGGATCAACAGGAACAAATCTGCCGTTCATACGCATCATCTGCTCTTCATCAACATTCTTGTGGGTAATTCTCAACATTAACCCAAACAGGTCACGCATACCATCTGCGAGGTTTCTCACCATCACCTCAGTTTGACCAGCCCCAGCCTGTATTGTGGCCTGTACAGCCGCTTTAGTCGTAGACTGCATTGCATCTGGGTCTAACCCCATAGAGGCTCTGGATACGCCTGTTTTCGTCTCTACAAGGCTATCTAAGTAAGTTAATGCGTTTAATGTCTGGCCTGCAACAAATGGTACTGATAAATCCTGCACTTGACCCATTTGTTGCATTCTAACGATTGACCCAATTTCATTGTTAAGTAGGTCATCAATATTAACCCCCGGTGTCACTGCCATGCGTGGGTTATTTGTCATTGCTACGTTATCTAAAATACCACGTAAAATTGATGTTGCCGCGTCCTGATCATCCATAACAATCTCAGCTAGTGATCTACCATAAAATGCATGTGGCTCAGGATCTATTTCAAATTTAGCAAATGGTGTCTCATCGCATGGCTCAAAGTCCAAAACCTTATACTTTGTGCCGCCACAAGTTATCTTGTGCAATATAGGTATGCCAGTTCCTTCAACATCAATTCTCATGTATGCTTCAGTAATGGTAACATTTTTCATTGATGGATCTGATGCACTTTCTTCTTTAAAATCTGCATCGTATCCACGCCTTGTGTAATCTTCCTCAGATGAGACAACGCCACCACCTTCTAGGCTGTTAAGATCCATTACTATATCTTTATCAAAGCCCATCGCAATTACATCGCCAGCTCTCATTTCTGTTCTGTGAGCTACCACATATGCATCTTCAATTGTCCTAGCATCTCTGCTGATAAAAAATTCCTCTGGCGGAACACTCTGTATACACAATTCACCTGTTTCACTTTGGCGGCTAATTTTTGCGCTGTGAATAGGCATCTCCATTTCCATACCCATTGGGTCTATTTCAATGCTCATTTCCATTGAGTGTTCCAACACTTGCACATTTTCATCATCAATTAGGTATGTGTATTCCTCATCAGACAAATCAGTATATGTATGTATTTCAGCTTCGGGATATGTCATCCAATATGCCTTAACGATACCTTGCTTCTTAACAAGTGCATCTTGGAACGCATCATTAATCACGCGATACCCATTTAATCTGGTAAATTCATGGTGCATAAATTCTGTAGCTTGATCTGCCATAGGCACATCCTCTGCGCCACGTGGTATGTATTCAACTGGCTTTGCAGTGCTTAGGAAAATACGCATTAAACTTGGCTTTACAGCTCTTATTGTGTCACGCACTTTTGTTGCAACAACTTTGCTCCTGCCATCTTCATGACCTAAATCAACCTCGCCATCGTAGTATTCCTGCGCCCTAATCCTTTCATCCATTATCTCGCCTTCGACAAAAGATACAGCGTCATCAATAGCATTAGAAACTATGCCTTCAATTTCAGTCATTGTTTTAGGTTTTAGTTCCATGTCTTTTCCTTAATATCTTTCTATTCCAGCAGGCACAGCGCGAGCGCCTGCCACATTTGATATTCTAGCTAAATTTGTATCTATGAAAGTTTTCAGATTAGCTAAACCACGTTCATCTTTAAGTATAGATTTTACATATGCGGCGTCATTAGATAAAAGCACATCAACAACTTTACCACGATCAGCTTCACTAAGCGCTGGTGCAGATTTTTTCATGTAAGTCTGTAATGCATTTGCAAATCCGCGTGGAGAAAACTGCCCTGCCAGACCGCTTACTACAATGCCAAATAAATCTGTATCTTGGCCTTGCCTTTTCATAGCCGCGTCAGTTCCAGCAGTTGGGCTACCAGATAAAACTTTTCCAGATGCATACTGACTGTCAGCCGCAATATCTATTTTCTTTACGATTTCATCTAAGCTCTCTTCTGGGTATAAAGCTCGAAGTATCATGTTTTCCTTAGTTTCTTTATCTCGCAATTTATTCATTAATGTATTTTGTTTCGTGGTGGTAACCGCATTCCTCAAACTGGACATATAGCCAGACCTAAACGCTTTTACAGCATCATCACCCATTGCCTCTATGTCACTAAATATTATAGGCACTTCATCGGCTTCTTTTTTAAGAATATTTTTACCTTCACTATATGCATCTCTAATTACTCTGCGATTTTTTGCCTCAAGCCGAACCTTTGGCAAATCAGGAGCATCTAGGTCAATTGCATCAGTGAGCTTTTGCTGTACAGATTTCTGCGCGATGGCTAATTCGTTTTCGCCAGAGCTAAAGTTCTGCTTAACTGTGTCTCTTATCTGCCTTCTAATACCTTCCACTTGAGATATAGTAAGTGGGCTGGCAAAACTAACACTGCCATCTTTTTTAACTGTAAGTTTATTACCACCTATATTTAATATTTGTTTTAAGCTATCAGCCGCGCTCGGCACAAGTTTAATAATGTTTTCAACTTCCCTCATTAGTCCAGCAGTTGCGTCCACAGTTTCAAATTCCTTATACGCCTTGGCTTCTGTGATCTTACCCTCATCAACAGTTTCTTTCATAGCTCTAGTTATATTGGGATCATCAAATTGAGATGTGTTGGCCTGCAATTCCTTAATAGCTTTATTACGCAATGTTGTTGGCCTATCACCTAATATATCTTTTATGTCTTTTGCTGGCTTAAGACCCTGATTATAATAACCCCTGACTTCCATTACTAAATCAGCGTTTTCAGCCATAATTCTGCCAGACGCAATGTCTTCTAAAACTTCATCTACTGACTTACCTGTAGACCTAACAAGCCTTTGTAATTCCATCTCCGCTAAAGATCCGACGCTCTGGCCTTTTCTCTGCCTAATTTTATCAATAACTTTATTAGCAATTCCACTAATTGCGCCCCCAGCAAACTTTAGAGCTGGGGCGGCAATACCACCGCCAATAGACGCTGGGGCGGCGTTAAACATGCGTTCTGTAAAGCCACCTTCGCCAGTATTAAACCCATAAACTGCACCAGCTCCTACGCCTGCACCAGCCGCGCCCTTGTAAGTTTGTGGTGTGGTTGTGCCTATTACACTTGCTATCGCCTGCCTGTATTTTGGCTGTAAACTAGCGGCAACATAATTTTTCATACCAGCGTTACCCTTACCCTTTGTGGCAATCGCTGTTAGTATAGCTGGTATAGATGCACCAGCCATTTCATACCCAAGTGACGATTTAGGGTACGCCTTATTGTATTCATCGAGTGATTTCCTTATTTGCATTAGAGCTGTATCGTAATCTTGGCCGGGCAATAATGACCTTAGCGCGGCTTCCATTTCATCAGCGCCACCAAGAGTAACACCTTGAGCCATAGTTCTAACTCTCTCTTTAGGCTCTCCAGCCGCCATCATAGCCTTGTAATCTTCAATCGCTTGGTACTGTTCTGGTGTCATAAAATTGTCCTATTACATAAATGGAGCGCGTTGTTCTGGCGTCATACTGTTCCAATCACTCTGGGTCATACCTGTTTCTTGTGTAAAGTTTTCTGGCATTGGTGGAACAACGTCACCACTTGCGATATTTACACGTTGTTTAAATTCACCCTTTTCAAATGGCTTAGGTCTATTATTTAATGCTTCGTAAGTATCTGCAATTGTAAATTCAGTTGGGTTTCTTCTGTGTTTATTAATAATTTCAAGAGTTTGTTGATCATACAATGCCATTTCTCTCATTGTCTGTATGATCAAGGCGTTACCAGCTTTTGTGTTTATTAGTCTTGGCATGGAAGTTTTGAATAATGCCAAATCAGCATCAGACATCGGGCCGGAGCCTTTTTGTCTTTGTTCCGGAACCATACTGTTTATTAGAGCTACCGCCGCCTGTATATCTCCTAATCCCTCTGTCTCAATTCCAAAATTACCAGCTAAATTTTTAAAATATCCAATTGCGCCAGTATCAGCACCAGCAAGTAAACTTTCCAGCCTATCTATTCTACCTAGCATTCTTGTAGACCCATATGCTTCTTGTGCAAAGTTAGATAATTCTTTAGCATCTAATTTTGCAAATTCACCCACATCTCCGCCAGTGTTTAAGTTAACATTTGTTCCAGACTTCACTTGAGCCAATGCCTCTTCATGGCTTAACCCTAATGATTTAAAATACTCATAATTTTTCATTTGGGTGGTTCTAGTATCTTTAGGTTTTGTAAGTAAAACATTAGCCGCCTGAGCTGGCGTAATAGCACCAGCAAGTAACATATCAGCTATATCTTGCCTGCCAGCTTTTATAAGCATTTCCACTGTCTTATTTTTATTGCCATCTTTTATTCTTTGCGCTCCACGCGCCCTAATTGCATCCCCAGCTCTTAACTCAGGTAAAATTAATGCATCTAATGCTTGTGCAAAATTTTCGTAACCAGACAATCCAGTGGAGCTAGATCTTTTGTTCATGCCATCAAGTATACCAGCTAGTCCAGATCTAGGTTGTTGCATTTGCTGTTGCGCCTGCATTTGCATTCGTGGATCAATTTGAGTTTGCTGTTTTAGCATTGGATATTTTTGCTCCATCGCTAACTCTTGAGCTGTTTTTACTTTCGGAAAGCCAATCATTATTTTCTACCTCCGGGGAACATTGATGCGCCTAGCTGTAGATAATTAAATAATCCGGGTTGCATCGAGTTTGTTGTGGTGGATTGATTAGGTGTTGCACCCAATGCCGCCAGTGGTGCAGACAGAGCCGCAGTTGGCGATCCAGTATATCCTGCATATTGAGCCTTAGCCGCATCAATAAGCGCCTGTTGCATTCCCTGTTGTAGAATACCTTGTTGCGCCTGCTGTTGTTGTATTGTTTGACCAGTGTTAAACGCCTGCTGACCCAATTGACCCATTTGGTTTGCCGCGCTTAATTGTGCATTTCTATTTGCCATTTGGTTAGAAACATTTTGCTGTTGTGCCGCCATTAAATTATTAGATAAATACTGATTAGCACCAGTTCTAGCCGCCGCATTTTGAGCTTGTATGTTTTGCAATCTAGCAATGTTTGCCGCTTGTGCCGCCTGAGCTGATGTTGCGCCAAACTGAGAAGCCGCCGTTTGCTGGCCTATATCAAATTGTCTATTCTGCAATGCCTGATTGAAGCCCTGTTGCCTTAACCCAGCAACTTGATTTAATGCCTGATTTGCAAAGTTTTTGCGTGTTTCTGCTTCAGCTATCCCATGTCGAGATCCACCAAACGCATTAGCTTGTGTCGCCTGAGCGCCCATTTGGTTAAGTGACATCTCCTGAGCTTTACCAATATCGCTTAATGTATTCTGCACAACTTGGCTTTCGTATGGGTTTTGGTATGCAGATAAATCCGATCCTGCAATTTGCCCTGCGTTGTATCCAAAGCCCTGCTGACTACCTACAGATGACTGCATGGCTGGGTTATATCCAGTTGCCTGTATCTGGGCTGGCTGGTAATTATATGCCCCTTGAGTGCCTTGCATGGCTTGCTGTAATCCGCCAGCCGCCGCTTGGTTAACATTAAAGTTACCTTGTGGGGCTACTGATGGCGGCGAAACGCTAGGCGCTGGATTGTTGCCAGACATAATATTCATTGGGGCTGGCGCTGGATTTCCACGCATTGGCGCAGGGTTTGGATTAGCTCCAAGTGCGCTATTTACAAAATTACCTATACCTTGCCCAGAGTTTAATGCGCTTTGCATTGCGCCACCCATCGGCCTCACTTGTCCACCACCAGCCATATTATATATCCTTCTTTACTAAGCCAATTGCAAAGAATTGCGCTGTTCTAGCCGCAAAATGTATTGCGCCTTTTACTGTGCGTTTCTTGCCATTAGCAAATGCGATGTAATCTTTAAACTCGCCGTAATGCTCGCGAGCCTTGCCCTGCTCAATTTTCTTTTGCCCTAAATACCTGTAGCCACGTCTGATAGCTTCGCCCCACCACTTGCCATGCAGTGCATTCACACACCACACAATTGCTTCGCGCTTATCTTTGGTAGAGAACCCTCCAGAATTTACAGCGTGAGTTGCGATTACACATGAGCCACGATCTGAGCTACTTGATTTGTCATTTTGTGATTTTGCGCTCTCATTCTGTATTGCCATATCAGCAGGAGCGCTTGCACTTAACACTGGTAAGCCACTGTCTTTTGAAGTCCAGTTTCCAGTTGTGGAATTCCAATATGCGCTTCCAGCAGGGACGTCTGGCATCTCTGTTCTTTCATTGCCAAACCTATCGTAATTCATATTGCGGCCTAAACCGCTTTCGTTAAAGTCGCCATATCCATCTCCGCCTGTTCTTCCGCCAGAAACGCCAGAGGCATAAACTTGGTCACTTATAACATCTTGAGTATCATATGGCTCATACTTACCAGTACCAAATACCTTGCTAACCAAACTGTCATCTTGCCCGGGGTTTTCTCGTATATATGCAATTTCCTCTGGCGTAGTTGCACTTCCAGCAACGGCTGTATTTATCAGGCCAGCTCCGGGGATAAACGATGGTATTCTTCTGCCATAAGAATTTGCTCTTTCCTCATATTCAGCCGCAGTTGGCGCTACAAAACCTTGCCCACCAATACCATCTTCATTATCATTTCTGCGTATCCCAGCTAAATCACCAGAAACTGGTGCAGGCGCAGGGGCTGTAGGATTGTAATTAGCACCATAACCAGAGTTTGATCCATAATCTCCAGCAGTTGGCTGATATTGCCCTGCAATTCCGCCTGCTGGTGCTGACATCGGCTGATTGTAATATGCACTGTCTACGCCATAATCTGTAGTATTAACTAATGGCGCGTCCAGCATACCACGACCCATTAAAGATCCACCGGGTCTACCTTGAAATTCTGCTGTAGCATCAAACCCAGCATTTGGGTTAACAAAAAAGCTATCGATTAAACCAGCCTGAGCTGGCCTTAAATAATTTAGTGTGTCAACGCTATCTTGGAACATTGGAGCTGAAGAATAGCCAGTTATGCCATCTGCATATACGTTTGGCCTTCCCATATTACCCATAATGTCAGTGCCACTTGTAGGCGTAGCCATACCAAAAGCATTTGCAGTATCTGCCGTATTTTGGAAAGATGCCTGTTGCATTGGGTTAAATGCCGCAACATCAGCGCCATAATATGGCGTGTATCCTACGCGAGATATATCATCAGCTTTTGCTAAATTTGCCCTAGCCGCATTTTCAATATAATCTGGTATTGTAATTTCTGATGTGGTTGAACCACCTTTTCCGCCTGACATTATGTTAGCTCCTTAATATACGACGAATGAAGCTGATCCCAGCCATGATCCGATAGTGGTTTTTTCCATCCAGCGCGACCTGTCATCGTCAATGCTGAACACCCTTGAGCCTTTGCCCAATTAATTACGTCAGTGTGCATATCCATTATTTGATCCA
>FZLS01000072.1 GCA_900197625.1 Rhodobacteraceae bacterium Water-Bin34
ATTACTGATCAAGACAATCTTGGGGAGCTAACACCTGAATTTAATGAAAACGCAGCTCCAAAAGCAGCAGAAATAATATCTGATATCTCAAATGAAGCACCTGAAGAACCTGCTGATATGAATTCGATTCAAGACACTTCATTTGAAAATGTAAGTGGGGCTGATGAGGATAAATCAGAAACCGAGGTAATCGAGAATACCCCAGCAGAAGAAACTACAACACAAATTGTAACTGAAGCGGAAGAGCAAGAAAGTGATCTGGTACCAAGTAGAACGTCAAAGCCTAAAAATAGACCAAAAAATTTAAAAATAGTGAAAGAGATTAAAACAAAGCCAAAATTGAAACCTAAAGAGGTCGTAGAGGCCAAAAAAGATGCAACAGCTGAAAGTATTTTGGAGAGCTTGAAAGAGAAAAATGAACCAGAGCCATTTTTGGATTTAACACCTGCACAAAAAGAAAGTGTTGGGAATATTATAAGAAATAAAATGAGACTTTGTTGGAATCCTCCTGTTGGGGTTGAAAATGGATTGACGAACGTTATGATCCTAGGACTAAAGTTTGATATTGATGGTAAATTGGTGGAAAGTCCTGTAAATTTAACACCAGATTCTGGGGTAGGGTCTTTACAGGCATTTGAAGCTGCTAGAAGGGCTGTAATAAGGTGCAGTCCCTACAATGAATTAGATCCAGAGATATATGAAGGTTGGAAAGAGCTAAATTTAAAATTTAATCCAAAAAATATGGGACGTTAATGAGATATTTTATAAAATTAATTATAATTGGTTTGGTGTTTATGATGTCAAAAGTTTCAATTTTAATTGCTGAAACAAAACCTCTTATGATAGAAATTACGCAGGGTGTAATTAAGCCTATGCCGATTGCGTTGTCCCAGTTTACAGCAATTGGCGATACAACGCCTCAGTATGTTGACCAAATTACATCTGTGATTATGGCTGACTTAGTTGGATCTGGATTGTTTCGAGAAATTCCAAAATCTGCACATGTTTCAGCAAATACAAATTTTAACGCACCTGTTAAGTTTGCCGATTGGAGAGTTATAAATGCAGATGCCTTGATTACAGGATCTGTAAATATTCAAGGTGATAAATTAATACTTCAGTTCCGTTTGTTTGATGTATTCGCTCAAAAAGCTTTAGGTGAAGGTCTTCAGTTCCAAGCTTCAATTGGTAATTGGCGCAGAATGGCTCATAAAATTTCTGATGCTGTCTATTCGCGCTTAACTGGCGAAGCTGCTTATTTTGATAGTAGAGTAGTATACATATCTGAACAGGGTCCAAAAAACGCTCGGAAAAAAAGACTTACAATTATGGATTACGATGGTGCTAATAGTAGATTTCTAACTGATGATAATGATATTGTTTTAGCTCCAAGATTTTCTCCAAATAATGAAGAGATTGTTTACACAAGTTACGAAACCGGTGTGCCTAAGGTTTATTTAATGAACGTTGACACATTAAATAAACGTCTCTTAGATGACCAACCTGGGATGACATTTGCCCCAAGATTTTCCCCTGATGGAAGAAACGTGGTAATGTCTTTAACGGATCGCGGCAATACAGATATATATTCAGTTGTTTTAGCCACTGGCCGTAAATCACGATTAACCTCTGGTCCATCAATTGATACTGCCCCAAGTTATTCACCTGATGGTAAACAAATTGTATTTGAGTCAGACAGAGGTGGTAGACAGCAAATATATATCATGTCTTCGGTAGGTGGAGATGCCACTCGGATAAGTTTCGGGAAGGGTAGTTATGGTACGCCTGTTTGGTCTCCAAGAGGGGACATGATTGCGTTTACAAAAATTAATCAAGGAAGATTTCATATTGGTGTAATGCGTACTGATGGAAGTAATGAGCGCCTTTTAACAGCTTCTTTTTTAGATGAAGGGCCTACTTGGTCTCCTAATGGACGTGTAATAATGTTTTTTAGAGAGTCTGCAGGTACAAATGGTGTACCAGAGATTTTTTCAGTTGATGTAACCGGCAGAAATCTAAAACGCGTAAAGACAATTCAAAACGGTTCTGATCCTGCATGGTCAGGCTTGTTGAAATAAAAACTATTACCTACTATCATCAATTATGAATTAATAATTAAATTAACAAAAAGTTATACAAAGCACTTATTTAAGAGGAAGAGCAAAATGACCTCAATGAAAATTACATTAACAGCATTAGCCTTATTAGGTCTTACCGCATGTGATACAGACGGATCGATTGGTGGATCTGGCGGCAATAATGGCATCTTGCAATCATCACTTGACCCAGCTGGAGTTGAATATTTTAACCAAGAAATTGGGGACACAGTATTATTCTTGGTGGATCAATCATCATTAACAGCAGAAGCGACTGACCTTCTTAATAAACAAGCAGAGTGGTTGTTAAACAATCCTAATAAATCAATCACGATTGAGGGTCATGCAGATGAAACTGGAACTCGTGAATATAATTTAGCACTTGGTGCGCGCCGTGCTGCTTCTGTTCAAAATTACTTAGTGAGTAGAGGATTAACGGATTCTCGTATTAATACAGTAACATTTGGTAAAGAACGACCTCTGGCTATTTGTTCAGATGAAGCTTGTTGGTCTAAAAACCGCCGTTCGGTAACACTGGTTGCTGGAGGTTTAGGCTATTAACATATGTTAAGTAACTTTTTTAAAGCTATATTATTAACTTTTTTGGTACCATTGGCGACTACTTCTTATGCTCAGGAATCTTTAGATGAGATGGAAGATGCGCCAAAAGAGTTCAGTAATTTTCAACAAGAGGTATTTGACAACCTTGGGTTGATCTTTGAAAAAAACTCTAATGAGTTATCTGCAATTCAAGAGAAATTATCTGAAAATCTTGATATTATTTTTGATGAAAGATCTCAGGAGCTTACAAGTATACAAGAGGAAGTTTTTCAAAACCTTGATAATATATTTGAAACAAACTCTAAAGAACTTTCAGTTGTACAATCTGAGTTAAATAATTTGTCGGAACAAATTTCTGAAATTCGCTTGGAGTTGTCTGAAAATAAAGCGTCTATTGTAAAAGATGCCATTGAAGCATCTGAGAATATCGTAGCATCTGGTATAAAGAAATCTGCTGGCAGTGTTTTGTTTAGACTTGATGCAATTGAAGAAGAGATACGAAATTTGACTGGAATTATTGAAGAATTGCAATTTTATACAAAAAATATTGCTCTTGATGCTACAAATCGAATTGGAGACATAGAGTTTCGTTTAACAGAATTAGAAGGTGGAGATTTATCTTTATTAGGCAATTCTCGTATAATTGGTGGGAATAAAGAAACATCAAATGCTAATGCTGAGTTAGCAATTACTGAGAAATCAAGTTACGATACTGCATTAGAGTTATTGAATGATGATAAATTTGATTTAGCTATCAATGAATTTGATAAACTAATAAATGCTTTCCCAAACGGACCTTTAACAGTAGCAGCACATTATTCTAAAGGTGATGCATTTTTTGGAATGAATTCTTGGGTGCAGGCCATAGACAGTTATCTTGAAAGTTTCAAATTAGAACCAACTGGTAAATATGCTGAAAATGCTATTAAATCTAGTTACGATGCATCTCTAGAATTATTAGACCAAAATGAATACCAATTGGCCTTATTGAAATTTGATAGCTTAATAAATATTTCTTCAGATAAAAATTTATTAGGATCGTTATATTATTCAAAAGGTGATGCATATACAGGCATAAAAAATTGGAAATTAGCTCTAAAAAATTATCTCAGAAGTTACGAATTGGACCCAAGTGGGAAATCTGCTGCAAAAGCTTTAAAAGCTAGCTATCAAACTGCATTAATGTCCTTAAATGAAAATAACTTTGAATTAGCCATTATACAATTTGACTCATTAATTGATGTTATTCCAAATGGTCCTTTATTGACTGCTGCTCATTATTCAAAAGGTGATGCATTCAGCGAGTTGGAAGATTGGAAATCAGCTGGCAAAAGTTATCTGGAAAGTTTCAGATTAGAGCCTGAAGGCAAGCATGCCGCAAAAGCATTAATGAATGTTGGCATGAGTTTGGGCAAAATGCAAAAAATAAATGAGGCATGTAATATCTTAAGTAGAGTAGAGATAAGATTTCCAAGAAATCAGATTGTAGAAGAAGCCCAATATGAAATGCAAATTTTAGGTTGCTCGTGAAAAATAATAGTTCACAGGATATTTTAAATCACTTCACTAAAAAAATGAACACTTTTGAAATGCAAATTTCTGGAGACAAGATAGGATTATCAGTTTCAGGAGGTGGAGACTCGACTGCTCTTTTATATTTAACGAAAGAATGGGCCGAGAGAAATAAAAAGACAATTTTTGTAGCAACCGTAGATCACGGCTTGCGAGAAGAGTCATTAAAAGAGTCTCAGACAGTAAAGAAAACGTGTGAAAGCTTAGGTATTAAATGTACAATTCTGAAATGGACAGGATGGGATAAATCTGGAAACTTGCAAGATGCTGCAAGGTCAGCACGCAACCGATTGATTGGTAGTTGGGCATATAGTTTAGGTTTAAATGCTATCGCGACTGGGCATACAGTAGATGATCAAGCAGAAACATTTTTGTTAAGATTGGCTAGAGGATCTGGTGTTGATGGGCTTTCTGGAATGGCTGAGTCAATCAACAAAGATGGCATAATTTGGTTCCGGCCTCTAATTGAATTACAACGTACACAATTGCGTGAATATTTAACTATGAATAAAATATCATGGTTTGAAGATCCAAGTAATAAAAATATGAAATTTGATCGTGTTAAAATGCGAGAAGCTCAAGGTTTTTTGGATAGTATTGGCCTTACGGTTGGTTGTTTAAGCGAGACAGCTCAGAGAATGAGTATTGCTAGGAATTCACTAGAATTAATTACAAAAGAAAAGATAGAGAGTATCACTGAAGTTACTAAGCTGGGGTCAGTAAAACTCGATTTGGAGACATTTAACGATTTGTCTGTTGAATTGCAAAATCGAATTTATTCTCATGTATTAAAATGGGTGTCAGGATCAATTTACCGCCCAAGGTTTAAATCTCTTGGTGAAAGTATGAAAAATTTATCAAAAGCTAAGTCGCACACAATTTCTGGATGTCATATAATAACCGATGGCAAAAAAGCTGAAATATGCCGTGAAGTTTCAAAAATCCGTTGCTCAAACAATTTTTTAGAAGAATTTGATGGGCGTTGGGTTTTAGAAAGTGACATAGCAAAAGATCAACTTATTATTGGCCCTCTTGGAGAAAAAGGATTAAGCCAATTTCCAACTTGGAGAGATTTAAACATGTCACGAATTAGTATCTTAGGAAGTCCAGCAATATGGAAAGATGAATTACTAATTGCAGCTCCAATGATTGGTATGAATATGGGGTGGAAATGTATATTAAAAAAAGATAGCCAAAATTTCTATTCAGCAATAGTGACGCATTGAAACTTCTCAATAATACTATACATCTAATAACAAATAATGCAGGTCCTTCCCTGCGTAATTAAGGAGTTAAAATTTTGGGAAATAATCGGAATATTGCCTTTTGGGTAGTTCTTTTTCTTTTATTAATTGCAGTTTTTCAAGTAATTGGTGGTAATTCATCTTCGAATTCCTCTGATGAGATACCATACTCTCAAGCCATTGAAATGATTGAAAAAGGCGATGTTAAATCAGCTAAAATTGATGGTGAGAACTTAACGATTACTCTTGGCCCAAATAATAACAAATTACGTTCAATTATCCCAAATTCGCCCTTTAATGATGGTATCACTGAAACCTTGTTAGATAATAATGTCGAGATTGAGGCTGTAAAACAGCAAGAATCAGGACTTGCATCATTTATACAATATCTGTTGCCTTTTGTTTTAATTGTAGGCGTTTGGCTTTTCTTTATGAACCGAATGCAAGGTGGTGGCCGAGGTGGCGCAATGGGCTTTGGTAAGTCTAAGGCAAAACTCTTAAATCAAAATGAAGATAGAAAAACATTTGATGATGTAGCTGGTATAGATGAGGCTAAAGAAGAACTTGAAGAAATAGTTGAATTTCTAAGAGATCCACAAAAATTTAGTCGCCTAGGTGGCCAAATACCTAAAGGTGCTTTGTTAATTGGTCCACCAGGAACTGGTAAGACATTGCTTGCGCGTGCTATTGCAGGTGAAGCTGGAGTTCCGTTTTTTACGATCTCTGGATCAGACTTTGTAGAGATGTTTGTTGGTGTTGGTGCTTCTCGAGTTCGAGATATGTTTGAGCAAGCTAAAAAAAATGCACCATGTATTGTGTTTATTGATGAAATTGATGCTGTAGGTCGACATCGTGGTGCAGGTCATGGTGGTGGTAATGATGAACGTGAGCAAACATTGAACCAATTACTAGTTGAAATGGATGGGTTCTCTGCAAATGAAGGTGTGATTCTATTAGCTGCTACAAATCGCCCAGATGTTTTAGATCCAGCTTTAAAGCGCCCTGGTCGTTTTGACAGACAGGTTCAGGTGCCAAATCCAGATATTAAGGGTAGAGAAAAAATTCTAAGTGTTCATGCTCGAAAATCACCATTAGGTCCTGATGTGGACCTCCGTATTATTGCTAGAGGAACACCAGGTTTTTCTGGTGCTGATTTGGCTAATCTTGTTAATGAGGCCGCTTTAACTGCTGCAAGAACTGGTAAGCGCTTTGTAACAATGGAAGATTTTGAATTTGCAAAAGATAAAGTGATGATGGGTGCTGAGCGTCGTTCAATGGTTTTGACTGATGAACAAAAAGAACATACAGCATACCATGAAGCAGGCCATGCAATTGTTGGATTGAATTTAGAAAAATGTGATCCAGTTTATAAGGCTACGATTATTCCCAGGGGAGGCGCTTTAGGGATGGTTGTATCTCTTCCAGAAATTGAACGCCTGAGTTGGCATAAAAATGAATGTAAGCAAAAATTAGCAATGACAATGGCTGGAAAAGCCGCTGAAATTTTAAAATGGGGTGAAGAGGATGTATCCAACGGCCCTTCAGGCGACATTCAGCAAGCATCTTCTCTAGCTCGTGCAATGGTTATGAGATGGGGTATGTCTGATAAAATTGGTGACATAGACTATCAAGCTGCTCATGAGGGTTATGCTGGTGGGAATATTGGTGGATTTTCGATTTCAACGAAAACGAAAGAATTAATTGAGCAAGAAGTGAAAAAGCTTATTGATGATGGTTATACGCTTGCATTGTCAATTTTGAAAAAAAAGAAGAAAGAGTTTGAACGGTTAGCTCAAGGTTTACTAGAATACGAAACTTTGACCGGCGATGAGATAAATAAGATAATTAAAGGTCAAAAATTAACTTCTGAGGATGAAGATGTTAAAAAAGAAGCCAAACCAAGTTTGGCTGCAGTTCCAAAAACCTCAAAGAAACCACGCAAATCATCTGAATCAGATGATAAACCAGAAAAATAACTAAAGCCCGCTTAAGCGGGCTTTTTTGTATCTGTGTTAAGATAGAACTAACTAATCATTAATAAAGACGATAAAACATTTAATAAGGTCGGAAACTCAATGTCCATTAAGTGTTAAAATAGGTCAGAAGTAACACAGAAAATCTTTTTGATGGGACTCAAAAATGGCATATAAAACAGATATTGAAATTGCTCGTGAAGCAAATAAAAAACCGATCCAAGAGATTGGTGCAAAGCTCGGAATACCAAATGCTGACCTTTTACCGTTTGGTCATGACAAAGCGAAAGTAAGCGCAGAATTTATCAAAGCTCAACGTGGTAAAAAAGATGGCAAACTAATTCTAGTTACCGCAATTAATCCAACACCAGCGGGAGAAGGTAAAACAACAACCACAGTTGGTTTAGGAGATGGCTTAAACAAGATAGGTAAAAAAGCTGCTGTTTGTATTCGTGAAGCTTCTTTAGGCCCATGCTTTGGTATGAAGGGTGGTGCCGCCGGTGGTGGATATGCTCAAGTTGTTCCCATGGAAGAGATGAATTTACATTTCACTGGTGACTTCCATGCAATTACATCAGCTCACAACTTATTATCAGCAATGATTGATAATCATATTTATTGGGGTAATGAGCTAGAAATTGATCAAAGAAGAGTTGTTTGGCGCCGTGTATTAGATATGAATGATCGTGCATTGCGTGATATAGTTACATCTCTTGGTGGTGTTTCAAATGGCTTTCCTCGACAATCAGGGTTTGATATTACTGTTGCTTCAGAAGTAATGGCGATTTTATGTTTAGCGTTAGACATGGAAGATTTGCAAAAGAGACTTGGAGATATAATAGTAGCTTATAGACGTGATCGTTCACCGATTTATGCTCGTGATATTAAGGCTGATGGTGCAATGGCTGTTTTATTACAGCAAGCTATGCAACCTAACCTTGTTCAAACTTTAGAAAATAACCCAGCATTTGTTCATGGTGGACCATTTGCTAATATTGCACATGGTTGTAATTCTGTGGTGGCTACAACTACTGCTCTTAAACTCGCTGATTATGTTATAACTGAAGCTGGCTTTGGCGCTGATTTAGGTGCAGAAAAATTCTTAAACATCAAATGTCGAAAAGCTGGGATATCGCCAAGTGTTGTAGTGCTTGTTGCCACAGTTCGTGCGATGAAAATGAATGGAGGAGTGGCTAAAGCAGATTTGGGTTCAGAAAATGTAACAGCCGTAAATGATGGATGTCCAAATCTTGGCAGACATATTGAAAACCTTAAATCTTTTGGTGTTCCAGTCGTTGTTGCAATAAATCATTTTGTGACTGATACAGATGCTGAAGTTCAAGCAGTAAAAGATTACGTAGCTAGCCAAGGTTCAGAAGCGATTTTATCTAAACACTGGGAGTTTGGTTCTGAAGGATCTGCAGATCTTGCAAAAAGAGTATCTGAAATAGCGGATGCTGAGATGGCAAACTTTGCACCAATCTATCCTGATGAAATGCCTTTATTTGAAAAAATAGAAACAATTGCAAAACGTATTTATCGTGCGGATGAAGTTTTAGCAGATAAGAAAATACGTGATCAATTACGTCAGTGGGAAGAGCAAGGTTATGGAAACCTTCCAATCTGTATGGCTAAAACACAGTATAGCTTTAGCACGGATCCAAACCTGAGGGGAGCTCCTACAGGACACTCTGTTCCAGTAAGAGAAGTAAGGTTGTCAGCAGGGGCAGGATTTATCGTTGCTATCTGTGGTGAGATTATGACTATGCCAGGATTACCACGTGTTCCATCTGCTGAAGCAATTATGCTTAATGACGATGGCCAAATTGATGGCTTGTTTTAATAAAAGCAATAAGCGCGCTTAAATAAGAGCGCGCTTTTTACAAAAAGGGGATTGCCATGGCTGCAAAAGTTATTGATGGAAAAGAATTTGCAGCGAGTGTACGCGCTCAAGTTGCTGAACAAGTTTCAAAATTAAAAGATGAACATAATATAATTCCAGGTTTAGCTGTTGTTCTTGTTGGTGAAGATGCAGCAAGTCAAGTTTACGTTAGGAATAAACATGCTTCTACGATAGAAGTTGGTATGAACAGCTATGAACATCGGTTATCAGCTGACACAACTGAATCTGATCTATTAAAGTTAATAAATGATTTAAATAATGACCCCAAAGTAAATGGAATTTTATGTCAATTGCCACTTCCAAAACATTTAGATGAAGAGCTAGTTATTAATTCTATAATACCAGAAAAAGATGTAGATGGATTTCATATATCTAATGTAGGAATGTTATCGACTGGTCAAAAATCAATGGTTCCATGTACACCATTAGGATGTTTAATGATGTTGCGCGACCATCATGGTTCATTATCTGGTTTGAATGCAGTGGTTGTAGGCAGATCTAATATAGTTGGCAAACCAATGGCAAATCTTTTGTTACGTGATAGCTGCACCGTAACTATTGCTCATAGTAGAACAAAAAATATTGAAGCTGTTTGTCGTACAGCAGATATAGTTATAGCTGCTGTGGGCCGTCCTGAAATGATTACAGGTGATTGGATAGCGGATGGAGCTACAGTTATTGATGTTGGAATAAATCGTATACCGCATCCAGATAAAGAAGGTAAATTTAAACTAGTTGGTGATGTTGATTTTGCAAGCGCTTCTGCCAAAGCAGGCGCAATAACACCAGTACCTGGTGGAGTTGGACCTATGACAATTGCATGTCTATTAGCAAATACTTTAACAGCTTGTTGTCGATCTAATAATCTTGCAGAACCTGAAGGTCTGACAGCTTAAACTTTATTTATATTATGAAAATTATACAAAATATTTTAACTGATAAAGGTTCGAAATATTCTGTTAGCGGTGGATTGGTTTATTCAAAACTAGATGCTCAGAATTTTATAAAAAATTTAAAACGTAATAAAAAATTTTCAAAGGCTACACATAATACATGGGGATTGATCTTATCTGATGGTGTTGAAATAAAAGATGATGATGGTGAAGGAGGCGCTGGAAACATCATACTACGGATTTTAAATTCAGCAAAATTATACAACCATATTATAGTTGTATCTAGATGGTATGGTGGTGTCCATTTAGGTGGTGATAGATATAGGCATGTTAAGACTTGCACTCAAATTTATTTGAATGACATGTAAAAAATAAAGAAATACAAAAAAGTATTTGTTATATTATTTGTCCCCATAAATCATATTCGGAAGCTTCATCCACTTTTACGGTAACAATTTGCCCAACTTTAATTGTATTAGTATTTTCATCAATAAACAGATTACCATCAATTTCAGGGGCATCAGCTTTTGTTCGGCAAGTAGCTACCCCGTCTTCATCAATATTATCTACTATTACGTCTAGTGTAAGCCCTACTTTACTTGCTAATTTAGCTTCTGAGATAGCTTGTGATTTTTGCATAAATCTTTCCCATCTATCTTGCTTTACATCAGCATCTACATGATCTTTGAGTATATTTGATCTTGCGCCATCAACATTTTCATATTGAAAACATCCTACACGATCTAGCTGTGCTTCGTCTAACCAATCGAGAAGATGTTGAAACTCTGTCTCCGTTTCGCCTGGATACCCAACAATAAAAGTTGATCGTAATGTAATATCTGGACAGTCATTTCGCCATCCCGCAATTTCATTCAGAGTATTTGATGATTTTGCAGGTCTAGCCATACGTTTTAATACATCTGGGTGACTATGTTGGAAGGGTATATCCAAATATGGCAAAATATTGTTTGAATGATCTGCCATTAAAGGAATTAAATTTCTTACATGGGGATATGGGTATACATAATGTAAGCGTATCCATGCTCCTAAAGATCCTAGATCCTGTGTGAGATCAGTTATATGTGCCCGATGATCATGTTCTGTGTTGTGTTTTATATCTAGACCATAGGCTGACGTATCTTGAGATATAACTAAAAGTTCCTTAACTCCGGAAGCTACTAACTTTTCAGCCTCTCTTATTACAGCATGAGCTGGTCGCGACATAAGTTTTCCACGCATATCTGGTATAATACAAAATTTACACTTGTGATTACATCCTTCAGATATTTTCAAATAACTATAATGCCTAGGCGTTAGTGAGACGCCGCTAGCTGGCAATAAGTCAATAAATGGATCAGGACTTGGAGGAACAGCTTTGTGGACTGCATCTAATACTTTTTCATATTGATGTGGGCCAGTGACTGCTAAAACTGATGGGTGGTTTTTACGTATGTAATCTTCTTCAGCACCCAAGCATCCGGTAACTATAACCCTCCCATTTTCGGATAAAGCTTCACCAATTGCATCTAAACTTTCAAGTTTTGCACTATCTAAGAAGCCACAAGTGTTTACAATTACTGCATCTGCACCACCATATTCTGGGCTAATTGCATATCCTTCAGCTCGGAGCCTTGTTAAAATTCTCTCACTATCAACTAGCGCCTTAGGGCAACCAAGGCTAACCATACCAATTTGTGGCTGGCCTTTTCTAGATGTTGAATCAATCTGCATCTTTGGTGCAAGATCTGGACGGAGTTCTGGAGGATTTTGTGACATATAACGTCTTATAGAGTTTCATAAATTGTATGCAATGGTTCAAGTTTTAGATAATGATTTCACCTCAAATAATTTAAGCATCAATTTAGTAGTAATTTAGAATAAAAGCAGCTTGACGCATCATTACGTTTCCAATATTCAACGAGCACCCTGTGGCGGGGTAGCTCAGGTGGTTAGAGCAGCGGAATCATAATCCGCGTGTCCGGGGTTCAAGTCCCTGTCCCGCTACCATTATTCTTAATTTTAAGTCTATTGCTCTCCCAATATCTTTTATAGATAATTATTTTTTATCCATCAGATAAAGCATCTAAAATTGGGCATTGAGACTCTTC
>FZLS01000113.1 GCA_900197625.1 Rhodobacteraceae bacterium Water-Bin34
GGAACCTGTCACAATAAGGATCAGCAGGGCGGTCATCTAACCCCGAAACTTAGCCCAAAGTGGTTTACGAGATTACAGGGCTAATCACTGGCAGACCACAGATATAGCAACCCCATAGCCCCCTATGACCCATGCCCCGTACCCCCAATGAAGCATTAACAATATTCTGGGATAATCAGCATCAAGCAGGGGTATTATGCATCAGCTTGGGTAATCGCTTGAGCAATGCACAGAGCCGCCATCCTACCGCACAGACAAAACCGTCAAGACCCGATGAAACAGCCTGATGCAGCCAGTTGACGATTATCACATCCTAATCGTGGGTCAGGCTCATGTACAGTAACGCAGGGTAGGCCCTGGCACTTGCAGGGGTATTCTGATTACTGACCAGATTACTGACCATTTTGCGCCGTATTGCTATGAACTCAGGACTACTGCTATCAATGAAATCAGAGTGTTAGCTGAATGCTGGCGGATGGGGTATCAATACAACTCACTTCGTCTCCGCCACCACCCCATTATAGACATATAAGATATACAAATAAGGGGTTTTGTGCATTCTGCAAAAGTGATTACCACACACGTTAACCACACACAATATAACCCTCGAGACCCTTCCAGGCCTACCTCATCCTAATTAAACTGCACGACAGAGGCCCGTTTGTGAAATTACATAAAGCTAGTTACTTCTATTTTCACAACTAATAATAATCCCTGATATTCACCCCAAACTTGTACTGAGTATATCTGTTGCAGACCTTCGCTATATTGGGTTTAGGGCTTCTAAGAAGTTCAGGGTTGCAGGTAATTTTCTTGGTTGTTGGGTTGTCTATGTAATCCTGAAGCCAATTATCTCTCTCTAAGGCAGGGTGCTTAAGGTAAAGTTTATAAGCATAATTTACCCTATCCCAGCATTCTAGATTCTCACGGCGCTTGTATGGGCTTTCAGAGGCATTCTGAGTGCATCTATTGAAGTAGACTCTGCACGTGTCGCTACAGAACTTCTTAGTGCTTCTACGGGCTTCATATGGCCTCTCACAGTGAAGACAAATACCCATTAGCTATAATCCATAGCCACAGGTTCAGGTCGCTTACGGAATGGCCCCAGTTCTGTTTCTTGAAGATGGCTTAAGCATAGCGACCAGTAAATCTGACCATCGTGATAGACTGGACTTTGACACATTAGGCAGTTGGTTCGCCAAGGGATATGCCAAGGGTGCTTTCTCGTTCTTTTCTTGGGGCTATTACCTATAGCAGCACCAACGCCCTTAAGACGTTTGTCATTTTGTTTATCCATTTTGGGGAGTTCCTAGAGTTGCAAATGCTGCATAGCGGCAATTCAGATTTCACTACGTCTAAAGCGAAAAAGGTGACCTATCTAAGAGTTGTTGAAGCAAAGGAGAAAAGAATGCTTAGACAACTATTTAAATCAATGGTCGTGGCCCGTCAGGCTGCCGCTGCAATCGAAACTTTGAAGCACATGTCTGACCGTCAGTTAGAAGATATTGGTTTCACTCGTGCAACTTATGTTGACCAAATTAAAACAAGTGTTTTGGCTGAATTGGACGCAGCAGATGAACAAAAAGTAGTGGTAGCGCCTGTAAATCCAAACTTGGTTGGTGCTGTTTAATCTACTTTCGTTGACTTCATACTGAAGAAGTTCATCAACTTTTTGCCTTGTTGCGTCAACTGCCCTTTGCTGTCCACAAACCCAGCGATATGCGCTCTTTGAATAGTGCTGTCGTTGGTGTGGGGAGTAAAAAACTGTTGGCGTTCAGCATTACGTACCTGTTGGAATGCAATCAACCGACCTAGCATAACTTCATCCTTAACTGCCCTAAAGCATTAGAATTGTCTTGCTGGCTACGACACAACCATACATGAAGTTTTGCCTTTTTGATATAATAAAGTTCACCCTCTGCAGGTAACCACCATCTTGAAGTCAGTAGTACTTATGTGGAATGCTTGCTTCTGAGATCTAAGTCACTTTTTAAGAGCAAATCACTTAAAGGGTAATAAATGCTTAGGTTCCTACAAATAATTATTGTGTCGATCGTTCTTGCAGGGTGTGCATTTAAGCCATCGATAGATGACGCTAAGTTATCGGATAAAACCTTCGAGCTAGAACAGTTTTTCGACGGTAAAGTTAAAGCATACGGTCAATTCCAAGATGTCTTAGGAAATGTGAGTAGACGTTTTGTTGTTGATATAGACGGATCATGGGACGGTGAAGCACTTACTTTAGTAGAAGACTTTACTTATTCGGACGACACCACAGAACAGCGAATTTGGACTTTGGCAAAGGGTGATGGCGATACTTGGACTGGAGATGCCAAAGGAGTAATCGGTGAAGCAAAAGGCCAGATCGAAGGTGATACGTTTTACTGGGCTTATAAAATAGATTTGCCACTTCCCGATGGAGAAATGAGAGTTTCGTTTGATGATTACATGTGGCTGCTGGACGATGATAGAGTTCTCAATATCGCCTACATGTCGAAGTGGGGATTTCCTTTGGGGCAAGTCACCATCATGTTTGAAAAGCTATAGTTAGATTAGCTTAGCTCTCTCACAAATATAGTTGTCCTATGATAATGCCAGTTTATTATACATGATTAGACCAATACGCTTACTGGACTGGGGAATGAACCATGAGAATATTATTTACTGGTGGATCAGGTAAAGCAGGAAAGCACAGCGTGGCATACTTGTTAGAGCAAGGCCATTCAGTTCTTAACCTCGACCAGGTCAATTTTGACCATCCAAAGGTTTTAACTCGCCTTGCAGATATTACAGACGCTGGGCAAGTGTTTGATGTAATGGGTAGCTACGCAAATTATGATGAGTTGGCTCAAGGTGCGGGTGTCCCAAAGTTCGATGCTGTTGTCCATTTTGCAGCAGTCCCACGCTTGCTCATGACGAGTGATAACGAATGCTACAGGGTTAATACTCTTGGAACTTACAATGTCATAGATGCCGCTATCAAAATGGGTGTGCGAAAAGTGATATTCGCATCTTCAGAGACAACTTACGGAATTTGTTTTGCTGATGGTGAGGTGAAGCCAGATTACTTGCCCATTGATGAAGAGCATCCGACTATACCAGAAGACAGTTATGCAATGTCAAAAGTAGTAAACGAGGCGACTGCTCAAAGTTTTCAACGCAGAACTGGTATCGATATTTATGGCTTGCGAATTAACAATGTCATTGAGCCGCACGAATATGTTGAAATCTTTCCTGCCTTTATGAAGAATCCAGATTTAAGACGGCGAAATATCTTCTCGTACATCGATGCTCGTGATCTTGGGCAGATGGTTCAAAAGTGCTTACAAACGGATGGGCTAGGGTATCAAGTTTTCAATGTATCTAATGATGACCATTCAGTTGGTTTAACATCGGAGGAGTTGATCAAAACTTACTACCAACACGTTCCTCTGAAGACCAACGATATTCCCAAGAGCTTTTATTCAAATGAAAAAGCCAAACGTTTGTTAGGCTTCAAGCCTGAGTATAGCTGGCGAGATTATATTAAACCCTAATTCTTTAGTGACCTCCACTACATTCCGCCAATTCCAGAAATACATGATACTTTCAAACAAAACTCCTAGCTCTACATTGCAAACCAATATTAGACTTGCCTTATGACGGAAAGCGTACAGCTAGATGAGCTAGACCAGTATTTGTCTTCTGATGAAAGTCCAGAGGATTGTATGATGCTTTCTGATCTTGATGGTCTGCTTCACGGTGTCATTTGCTCTCCCTCCCCGATCTCATCTGATGTGTGGATGACGGCAGGGCTTGGTGCTGAACCAAAAGAATTACCTGATTGGGTCGTGAATACCCTCACTGATCGCTATATGGAGATTGCCCAAGGTCTTGCTCATGATCCGATGGTTGTCGAGCCAATATTCTGGCAAGCCAAAGCAGGACATCTGATTGCAATGGATTGGTGTGAGGGCTTCATGAAGGCTGTCAGCTTAAATCCAAAAGAGTGGCTTAGATTAAGTGAGAGTGGCTCAGACGGACATCTAATGACCCCTATCTTACTTCATATGATTGATGAAGAAGGAAACTCGATGATGGGAATAACACAAGATCAACTGGACAAGGCCTTGGATCAGGCTTCTGAAGTTATCCCTGATACTGTTGCTAGAATTTACCTATACTGGCAACAATAGATAAGTAGGCTTGCTTAGTTGGAATTACGCCCTGACACCACCTCTAGGGCCTTTGACATTACCCTGATGCCCTAAAAACCATGTAGACCTACGCCCCATGCGTCATCGATGCAGAGCTGGTTGTTTTGTGAGGATATATGCCCAGCGAATTGTAACTTTGTCCAATCGGCATATTCCAAATAGTGTGCGTTTTCGATTGAAGATAAAAGGTGTGCACTAATTTCTGGATAAAGATGTGACGAGACTTTGATGCCACGCTTTGCTGCTAACTTTGCGCTTCTCAACCACTGTGTAGCTCCTCCAATTTTAGCGACGTCAGGCATTAAGTAATTGCTAGAATGTAAATCCAATGCTCTTTGAGCCTCTACTGGTGACCAAAGGTTTTCTCCTAGTTGAATTGGTGTTTTAGTTTTGATCGTGAGGTCAGCTGCTACTTCTAACAAATCTGCCGCAATAGGCTCTTCAATCCATACTAAACCTAATTCATCTAGCAGACTGCAACGTTCAAAAGCTTGATCGACTGAAAGGCCTTGGTTGTAATCCACCATTAATTCAATTTGATTGCCGAGTTCGTTTCTTAAAGTTGTTAAGATAGATATTTCTTGCTCTACGGTTTCATAACCTAAACGTACTTTCATCCTTGAATTACCAGCAAGTAGAAACTCTTCTGCCTGAGCAATAACTTGTGAAGAATGTCCAATACTTAAGCCAGAGCTTTCGTAAGAGGCTAAGATCTTCTCAGTCCCTCCCAGTATTTGATAGAGTGGTTTTTTTAAAGCTACCCCCAATAAATCCCATGACGCCATATCAATCGCAGCAAAAGCCATTGTCAAAATACCAGTGCCACCGAACAGTTTAAACTTCTTCAGCAGATGGTCAGTATTAAGTTCTGGCAAACAGCTTCGACCTTTGACTTCCTCAAAAGCGACAGAGATTGATTGAGCGATAGCTGGAAGGAGAGCTTCATTAGGAGAGAATAGATAACTGTGACCTTCTATGCCGCATCTACTCCTGACGCTAATAAGCACCAAAGAGGCTGTTTCCAATAATCCACTAGCGGTCTGCAAAGGAGAGGGCAATTTTGGTGTTGCAGTTTCAATTGTGATTTCATCAAGGATAATTTGAAGCGCATAATCGACGACATCTTCGGATATAAACTCTAATTTTCTTGATGCTGCATCCATTTAAATTCTCCACTACGATGAAACTCTAGTTTAGTATCCCCAACTTGTTCCAGTAATGGAGGATGGGGTGCTATAGGAGGAATAACAACAAAGTAATAACAACCACCAAGTTAATAACTTATTCAGATTTACAACAAACAAGTTACTCACTCTTTAGTTCTTTCCACTTATAGAATTTATCCCTTCTCGCTACATACTGATCAGTTCTTTCAATTCTGTTTGGTGTGTAGAAGGTAACGTCTACAGGTTCTTTATATCCCTCTATGTTGCCCTTTACTGGTCGTGTTGTCTCTAATCTTTCATTCTTAATGTCTTGCTGTATTCTGTATCCCGTAAGTTGGTAGGTACTGTCAGCTACTATCCTTCTAAGCTCCTCACCTCTCTTGTAGTTGATTATGAAACTGTCGTGGATGCAAAGAACTGGTTCATTCTGTTTGGTGAAGTAGTCAATAACCATGTTCGCTATTTGACCATCTACTCCCATTAGCTCAAGTCCTAGTCCTTTACATAAGAATTGTTCCATATGAGGTTGTTCATCAAAGAAGGATTTAAGGAGAGATGAGAGGGTATTGTTGGTTAGGCTGGCCGCTAGTTTGTCCTTTTTGTCGTTATTCCTAAAGGCTGCATAAGCGTCACTTGGAGTGGAAGCATTGATAGCCATAAGGACCAGTAGTTTAACGTACTGTCTCTGCTGCTGTGGGCTTGTCTGAGTAAGTAAATGGTCTTGTAGGCTGTATGGATCTACTGGAAGCTCTATACCTGCTCTGTTGGATAATAATGTAGGGTGTAAAGCCTTTAGATCATATTCATAGGTTGGTTCATCATTAATGTAGATTTGGCTTCTATATTCCTTATCTATCTGTTGCCACCATCCACCATAAAACCTGCCATTGAGTTTCCAGTCACTCTCTAGTCCTCCACTAAAGATACGTCTTACGAACTTGTTGTCTGGCCCAATAGAGATTGTTGTCCTCTGACCTGCTCTCTTGCCCTTCTTTATAGCTCTAGAGAAGGACGCCTTAGAGAATGAGGGAATATCAATGAAGGGAAGTCGTTAGAAGGGTATTATAGGTTTGTAGTTGGTTTCTTATTGTATTGGTAAAGTCAGTATCGTGATATTCAATATCGACTGTCGTGTTTCTCCGATCCTCATCATCGAAGTACTTTTGTCTGAGAATAATACATTCCTGATTATGGTGTTTGTCTATGTCGTGTAGCTCTACTGTCAGTTTATTGAAGTGTTCTACCAGCTTCTGACTAGGTCTTATTCGTGTAGAGAAACTAGGGCCAGTACCTGATCTCTCATTGTAATGGTTTAAGACGCCTAAGTATCCATGCTCTTCCAGTAACCTCTCAACACCTATTATCTTTCTGTTGATATATAACGCATTGTATCTGCTATTTGGCTTGTAGTTCCTTGGGTGCTTGTGGAAGCCAGTAGCCAGATTTGGGTCAGTCAGCCAACGAACATAAAGATCTAAGAGCAGAACCCTCAGCATATCTTTTACTTTTATCTTGCCTTGATTATTAGATCTGGACTGTAACTCAGCACAACCAAGTTCATCATAAATTAGGTTAGTTAAGTCCTTTATCTCAGGGTGGTCTGACCAAGTATGTACGTCTAGAACTTCTGAGAAGTATCGGTCTATGGGATCTAGGTTATCTATACTGTTATTTGTCATTCCACATAGGCCCCTTCCATTACTGGAACAAGTTGAGACTTATTGAGTGCATAAAGCAAATGTTTTTACGCCACTGAATTGGGTTCTGTTGGCCATGTGCAGGTTACTTGTTTATTAATAAGATTTGTGTATTTAGAAATTATATCAATAACCTAATTCAGGCATCTAAAGTGGTAATTGCGGTTAAATGCTTTGTGCTTTGGGTAGATCCTCTGCGCTGTGAGTGTCTTCAATTATCAGCGATGGGCTTATTGCACTCAGG
>FZLS01000073.1 GCA_900197625.1 Rhodobacteraceae bacterium Water-Bin34
CTGATGCTTCAAGATGTACACAACAAAGCATTGGGATAGTCATGTTTGGAACAACAAGTTGGCGTCGGTTCAAAGCCAATGATGAAATAAAAAAATGGGCAAACGCGGCGCGAAAATTTGTCAATGGCGCCGCGCAAGATCCTGCCTTGAAAGAAAAATGGTTGCAATGCGAAGGCACTTGGTTTGTTGGCGTAGACGTCTTGCCTTCAGATGAAGAGGGGAGCTTTGACGGTTTTGAGCTGACTGGGCCTGTCTCAGAGCTAATTCAAAGCGTTGTCACAAAGCCCTTGCACCCTGCGCAGGTCTCAATTCTTTATCCAGGATATCCAAAGCCTCGGCAGGGCGAAACAAAGGTTGGATTTAACTATCGCCTGACGCGTGACGCGGCGCATGTGGACGGGCTTTTGCCAGTCGGTGCAGAGCGCAGACGCATGTTGCGAGAACCTCATGCCTATGTGCTTGGATTGCCATTGAACACTTGTGATATCAAAGCTAGCCCGATGGTTGTCTGGGAGGGTTCGCATCTGATTATGCAAAAAGCGTTTCAGGCCGCACTCAGCCCTTATCCTGCAGCGCAATGGTGCGATATTGATCTGAGCGATGTGTATCATGCGGCGCGCCGAGAGGTTTTTGAAAATTGCCGGCGCGTGGCTGTTCATGCTGAACCGGGCCAAGCATATGCGGTGCATAGGCTTGCTTTGCACGGGATTGCCCCATGGCAAGTGGGTGCCAATGCCCCCAGAGAAGGCCGCATGATTGCCTATTTTCGGCCAGAATTAAATGATATCGAGGAGTGGCCAAACCTGTGAAGAATTTAATTCCCTTAATGCAAGAATCTAATCAGTAAGCTTATTTGAAGTGGTGGGTTTTAAAATCAAAAATTGATACTTGAACATGGTATTTGATATGTTATAACATAACATTATTGATGAATCATGATTGCATATCATGACGATGATACCGAGCAATATTTATAACTAATTTTTAGAGAGTTATAATTTCAAAAAGGAAACACTTTTATGACTAAAAAGCTGCCCGTTACAGTACTTTCTGGATTCCTAGGAGCTGGAAAAACCACGTTGCTTAATCGTGTATTAAACAACAGAGAAGGTTTAAGAGTTGCTGTGATTGTTAATGATATGTCTGAAGTTAACATCGACTCAGATCTTGTTAGAGCAGAGACAGATTTAAGTCGCACGAATGAAACATTAGTTGAGATGTCAAATGGATGCATTTGTTGCACACTTCGCGATGACTTACTATTAGAAGTTCGTCGATTATCAAATGAAGATCGTTTTGATTACTTATTAATTGAGTCTACTGGAATTTCTGAACCACTACCAGTTGCAGCAACTTTTGATTTTCGTGATGAAGATGGTGAAAGTCTTTCAGACGTAGCACAACTTGACACAATGGTTACTGTTGTTGATGCAGTTAATTTACTTAATGATTATTCAAGTCATGATTTTTTACGTGACCGTGGAGAAACCTTAGGTGAAGAAGATGAACGTACTTTAGTAAATTTATTAGTAGAACAAATAGAATTTGCAGATGTGGTCGTTTTGAACAAGATTACTTCGGCTGATGAACAGAAATTAGATGCTGCGCGAAAAATAATTAGAAGTTTAAATGCAGATGCTGAAATATTTGAGGTTAATCATTCAGAAGTGCCGATTGATGCGATATTAAATACGGGTCTTTTTGATTTTGAAAAAGCACATGAACACCCAATGTGGGCAAAAGAACTCTATGGATTTGCAGATCATGTACCAGAAACAGAAGAATATGGAGTTAGTTCTTATGTTTACCGCGCACGAAGACCATTTGAACCCGAAAAAATTATGAATGTTCTAAATGGAGATTTGTCAGGGGTTATACGAGCCAAAGGACACTTTTGGATTGCTACAAGACCAGATTGGGTTGCTGAATATTCCTTGGCTGGAGCTCTTTCGTCAGTCAAGCCATTAGGAACGTGGTGGGCATCAGTTCCTGAAGCAAGGTGGCCAAAAGATGATATCGGAAAACAATATATGAAACAAAATTGGGAAGAGCCTTGGGGTGATCGTCGTCAAGAAATTGTGTTCATTGGCTCTGACATAAACTGGGGAGATATAAAGTCAAAATTAGATGATGCTCTTGTATCTGAGGCTATATCTTCACTATCTGATCCCTTGCCAACCTTTAATGATCCATTTCCAATTTGGCGAAGGGCTGAAGAAGCAGCATGAATGTAGTAAGTATATTTGAAAATATTGAAGCACCCAACGTATCAATTGTTAAAACAGAAAACAAAATGCACAATATTTTTAGTGATGGTTGTGATGGTGTGATTTGGGATAGGGAGCCTCTTCTTCCATTTCAATCTTGGATAGATGAATTGGAAGTTAACCAGCTTCCTGTTGCACGAACAATAGTGCAACCATCAATGTTACGAGACGTAGTAAAAGCTTGCTGTGACAATTCAAAAATGCCGATTACACTTGATCGTACTCGGTTGATTGATGATATAGCAGCGCTTGGCAACATTTTTTCTAATATTATGAATGCACCACTAATTGGCCTAAGATTAGATTGTGTAACTTCAAACGCATGTAGAATTTTCCATGTAGATGCAATGAAAGCAAGACTCATTTGTACTTACCGTGGAACTGGCACACAATATGGAAATTCACTCAATGGTGCAGACCCAAAGCAAATATTTACTGTTCCAACTGGAAGTCCAATGATATTGAGAGGGTCACATTGGGAACGGCAAAATAACCAAGGTTTATTACATCGTTCCCCACCAATTGAAGGTTCTGGTGAAACTAGATTTGTTGTTGTAATCGACCCTATATATGAAATTTGACCTGAATTCTAATTAGCCAAACAGCACCTCACAGATGATTGAATGAAGTCTAAAATTTTACGTGTCTAGACATTATAAATAAATTGTTGATAGTTAAATTTATATTAAAGTTATAATAATAAATTGAACTATTTATTTCAGAATATATTTATACTGAACAATGGACAGATTATGAGTAGTTGGAAGATTAAAAAAATGTCGGGGCATTGCGGTGCACGTCTTGAAGGTGTTTCCCTTTCAAATGCTTCGAATTCAGATTTGGAAGAAATGCGATCTGCTTTATTTGAGTATGGTGTCATAGTTATGCCAGATCAAAATTTAAGTCCAGAAGATCACCTTAAATTAGCTAAATTTTTTGGACCTATTGACGTGAATCGTTTTTTTACGCCCGTCGATAGTCATCCGATGATTGCTGAAGTTCGAACATCTGCTCAACAAAGTGAAGTTATTGGAGGTACTTGGCATACGGATCATTCTTATGACGCGGCTCCTGCTATGTGTTCTATTTTAAGTGCTCGGCAACTCCCCCCACATGGTGGAGATACGCATTTTGCTTCGATGGCTGCAGCATATAAAGCACTATCACCAGGTTTAAAAAAGATGTTAACCAGTTTGCGCGCATGGCATTCAGACAGCAGTTTTAATGAAAGCAATGTTGGTTTAGAAAATAATCCAGATGCATTTCGTGATCCCGTATTACATCCAGTAATTATAAAGCATCCGGTTACTCGCGAACTGTGTATTTATGTAAATGGTGATTTTACTACTCACTTCGAAAATTGGAGTATAGAGGAAAGTTCTGCATTGTTATCATATTTGTATGTATTTATTACACAACCAATATTTACTACACGAGTAGTTTGGGAGCCAGGTATGGTTACTATTTGGGATAATAGATTAGTACAACATTTCGCTACAGCTGATTATTCAGGATATGAACGTCTAATGCATCGAATAACTGTTGAGGGTGTTCTACTAGAAGCTGGGTAAATTCGATTTTAGTAGTATTAAGTCTGGTATCTGCATAATTTATTTATTTGGTTTTGTGAATTTTATTAGCCTGCCATTTGAGCCATCCTCTAAAACCCAAATGGCACCTGTATCGTCTATTTCGACTTCTCTAACTCTTTTTGACCAACTAAAGCGTTCAGCCTCAAAAGGCTCTTCATTTTTAAAGCCTATTCTAACGAGTGCTTTGCTCTTTAATCCTCCGATAAATGCATTTCCTTTCCATTCAGAAAATTCCTTTCCTCTATAAAAGATTAATCCTGATGGAGCTACCGTAGGCACCCAGTGAAGTTTTGGCGCCATAAATTCTGGTCTTGTATCATGAGCTGGGATTCTTGCCCCACTATAATGATTGCCCTCTGACACTATTGGCCACCCATAATTTTCACCAGCAACTATTAAATTAAGTTCATCTCCATGCCTTGGACCCATTTCATGTGCCCACAGCTGGCCATTTTTAGTAAATGCAATGCCAAGGGCATTCCTATGTCCAATTGTCCAAAAAGTCTTGGCAAGATCACCTTTGTCCTGAAATGGGTTGTCCTCAGGTACGCTACCGTCCTCATTAAGGCGGATAATTTTTCCTAATGCCATATCCCATCTTTGTGCAGGGGATTGTTCTTGCCGATCGCCCGACGTAATAAAAATTTTTCTGGCGTGTTTTGTTCCATCAAGGCCAAATACAATTCTGTGGGAAAAGTGCCCTTTCCCTGATCGAGCTGGCGTTTGCTTCCAAACAGTTTTAATATTTTTCAGATGTGGCTTACCTGTACTCTCTAGTGTGCCCCTTATTACGGTCGCATATCGTGTTTTCCCATTATTATCTGAATTGATGTAAGAAACATAAATTAGTTTATTCTTTGTATAATTTGGATGAACAACGACATCACCTAATCCCCCTTGGCCACCTGCAAAAACTTTTGGAACTCCAGATACTAAAGACTTTTCACCGCTTCTATCTACGAGCCAAAGTTTTCCAGCTTTCGTGGTGATTAATAGGGTGTCTTTATTAATAAATGACATAGCCCAAGGTTTGTTGAATTTTGAAAAAACTTTACCTTCTAATTTACTGCCCCCACTTCCAATAACAATATTATTGGCCCAAGCAATTGAAGCAAAATTTATTAGAAATATTAGAATAACCGTACGCATTAAATACCTATCCCATATTATTTAAAATAGTGTAATTTTTAAGATAGATTTTATTAAGTTTCAAGGATCGCTATTTCTGCTAGCTCTATCATCTTCTCTTCATAGGCTGATTGAAGCCAACCACAGTTTATCACCAGTTTTTCCCAATTTTCGATGGTTAAAAGTGTCCAAAGAATATCAGTCGCGATTTGCTCAGATAAATCAAATTTTAGTTTTCCATCTTTTGCTATTGCTACAACTGCGGCCTGGCATCCATGGCGAACTGCTTGCATCCGGTCATCCCATGCTTCTGCCGCTGCTTTATCATTTTTGCGCATATTTCTTAATGCAACTGATATTCCATGTATCTCTGGAATATAGCCTCCCCAAGCCTTGATAAAAAAATGTAGACGTTCGATTCCTGACCCTGCAGTTCGACTTAGTTCTAAGCGTTGATTTACTTTTTTTACTGTATCTATGTGTTTTGTGGTTGCGATTAGAAGCTCAGCACGTGTTGGATAATGAAGGTAAAGAGCTTGGCGGCTTATACCTACTGCTTTTGCTATATCGGACATTCGATTCTTTTCAATTCTTTTTTCCAACAATTTCCATGTTGTATCTAGAATCCGCGTTTTTGTTTGCTCACTTGACATAGTGTCAAGTTAAATACTAATTAGATGATGTCAACTTTACACTGTGTCAAGTTGGCTAATGCAATGTTTGGAGTAAATAAATGAATGTTATAGTATTTGGAGCTACTGGAAGTATTGGACGTCTTACAGTGAATGCACTTTTAAAAAGTGGCCATACAGTAAAAGCATTTGCTAGAAATCCAGAGAAACTTAAGATCAAAAACGCTAAGCTAATTTACTCACCTGGAGATGTATTAGATCGCGTGGATGTACTTGAAGCTGTAAAAGGCCAAGATGCAGTTTTGATTACACTTGGTTCAGGTATGTCGCGAAAAAGTATTGTCCGTTCAAAGGGAACACTTAATATAATAAATGCTATGCAATCTCAAAGAATTTTTCGACTTGTTTGTCAATCAACTCTTGGTGCTCATGAAAGTTGGTCGAACCTAAATTTCTGGTGGAAGCACGTGATGTTTGGAGCTATCATAAAGCCAGTTTTTAAAGATCATGAACTACAAGAAAATCTTGTTTATGCAAGTGGACTTGATTGGACAATCGTTCGCCCAAGTGCTTTCATAGATGGCCCTGCAACAGGGTCTTTTAAAGAAAATTTTTCATCAAGTGAACGCAACTTATCATTGAAAATCTCACGTGCAGATGTTGCCAATTTTCTTAGTCATCAATTGGAAAATGCATCATATTTGGGATGTTCTGTTGCAATCTCAAATTGATGAACAAATTGAAAAATACTTTGTCATATAAAAGTAAAATTATATTAAATCTGAGGTAAAATTCGTGACATCATATTGAAGATAAAGTTAGCTATTCTAGAAATGCTTAGCTATTCTAAAAGCACCTAAGTCATAGACTAAAAAATTGGAGAAACCCATGTCTTATAAATTATATTATGCAGATGGCACTGCATCGATGGGTGTCAGGGTCTTACTTGAGGAGATTGGTGCGCCATATGAGCTGATAAAAACATCCATAAACAGACAAGAGCCTCGTCCAGCTGAACAATTAAAGATAAACCCAAACGGCTGGGTTCCAGTTCTTATCTGGGACGATAATGCGATGTATGAATGCGCCGCTATAACCATATATCTATGTGACCGACACACTGAAGCAAATTTAGCACCAGCAATAGATACAAAAGAGCGTAGCCTATTTCTTCAAACACTGGTATATTTCTCAAGCTCTGTTCAGACAGCTTTCCAACTAGATTACCATGCTCATAGGTTTGCCGATACACCTGCTGATGAACCTAGCGCCCAGCGACGAGGCCATCGAAGATTGCAGGAAACCTGGCAAGTTATTGATGACCAAATTGGCGATAAACAGTGGATATTAGGTGATCAGTTTAGTGCTGCAGATATATACCTATTTATGCTGACAACTTGGCTCGAAACTTCACGAGGCCATCCTGGCATACATGAATTTCCAAACGTGCAGCGGGTCGCCGATGCGGTTATGCTGCGATCGAGTGTTCAGCTTGTTTATGGAAATAAAAATTAGTCCTTTTTTGCTCAACGAGCCAATTATCTCTCATTGTGTTACAACAAATTGGTCAACACTTAATTCATTAGACCTTGATACAAAAGCATCAGGCTATGGAACTTTGTTAGTTAAAATTATCATTATCGATTAATATTTAATAGATTTTAATGATTAGTTATGATCCATTCATGCTCAGGCCTTCTATAAATGGAAAACTATTTTAGATGGCATTTAAAATTAGATTAGTTTACATGCTGAGATCTAATGATTTCGCAAAATAACATAATCTCTTCGATACTTAAGGTTCCATTGAGAAAAGGGCGGCGGTTCGTTGCAATTGTAGGACCTCCTGCTAGCGGTAAGTCCACTCTAGCGAAAGAATTGCAACGACAAATTCCTGGTTCTTGCGTTGTACCAATGGATGGATTCCATCTATCAAATGAAGAACTTAAGGTGATGGGTTTGTCTGATCGTAAAGGTTCACCTGAAACCTTTGATGTTGAGGGATTAGAAGTAGTCTTAAGTAAAATTTTAAGTGGTGGTAATGTCATGTTTCCTACTTTTGATCGAAGCATTGATAGCGTGATTCCAAATGGAGGAATGGTTAATTCTGAAGATCATACAATCTTAGTAGAAGGAAATTACCTAATTTTAAATAAGGTCCCATGGAATAGATTGAGTGCCTATTGGGATTTTTCTATTATGCTTAAGATACCTTTTGAGATACTTGAGAAACGTTTAATGGAACGCTGGATAGCAAATGGATTTGATGCTAATCAAGCAGCGCTTAAAGCAAAGAATAATGATCTACCAAATGCAATGGTTATAGAAAATAATTCAATTAAAGCTGACTATTGCTTATAATGCAGAATAATTCATAATATTGTCCTCTAATGTGAATTACAAAAATCGGTTAAATACTAGGAGTGCAATTTAAACTTTATGAATAATCGGAAATATCTAAAGTGACTATTTATCTTATAAGACACGCTCAATCAGCCTTTAATGCAGTTCATGATCCAAAAAAGCCGGATCCCATGATATTCGATGCGCCAATAACTGCGCTTGGAGAAACTCAGGCTCGAAATGCTCGAAGCGAAGTCAAAGAACTTGATATTAAAAACGTCATTGTGTCACCTTTCACAAGAACATTGCAAACAGCCAAATTAATTTTTGGAAACAGATTGCCGTTCAAGATTAATGCTGAAGTGCGAGAGCAACTTTGCAATAGCTGTGATGTAGGAAGTCCACCTCAAGAACTTGCTAAAAATTACCCCCATCTTGACTTTGACCATCTTGATGACTGCTGGTGGCATGATGGAGAAAAAGATCACCGTGGGATTTCAGTTGAGCCCGAAGAGATTTTGCTAGAAAGAGCAAGCAGGTTCATTGATTTTCTTAAGAGTGAAAGTATTCAATCCACAGCGGTTGTATCTCACGGAAACTTCATCCGCGCATTGACTGGTATCAAACCCAATAACTGTGAAGTAATAGAGTTTGAACCTATTGAGGGAATTGTCAGCCAAACTTGACGTATCATTGGTTGCATTATAATTTTTTATAAAAATTTAAAATCATATTTTGAAGAATGGATAATATCATGCGGAGCTTAAAAATAGGTAAAAGCCTCCTGCATTGGCTAGCTAATATTGATGAAGATGGCATTGCATGGTTACACCTTAAGACAGATGGTAAATCTGTTAATGTACTGAACCATGCTGTAATGGTGGAGCTAGAGAGTATACTTGATCGACTCGAGAGCAAAGAAGATCTCAACGGTGTTGCCATGTTATCGGGTAAGCAGGGTGGTTTTGTTTATGGTGCGGATATCAATGAATTTGAGACATTAAAAACGGCTGGTGATGTTGCCAATCACATGTCGTACGTGCACGGGTTGTTCAACCGCATTGAGGCGCTTCCGGTACCAAGTTGTGTTGGCGTTGATGGGATTGCCGTTGGTGGTGGACTGGAAATTGCTTTAACATTTGATCGTTTGTTTATTACATCCTCTTCAAAAACAAAGCTTGGCTTTCCTGAGGTTAATCTTGGTATTATGCCAGGCTATGGAGGCAGTGGACGGGCCTATGGCCGGATTGGTACAAAAGCTGTGCTGGATATGATGGTCACTGGGCGCCCAATTGGCAGCATGGATGCAATCAAAACAGGACTTGCTGATGAACTAGTTGGTGATGCTGATGATTTAGATGAAGCAATGCGCAAATGGATAATTGGATGCAAGGGTGAAAAGCCTATCCTTATCCAACTCGAAACCGTAGTAGATGCAACAGAAATTGTGGCGGCAAGAGACAAGTATCTTAAACGTTTACGCGCTGATCACACACCTGCTCCAGCAGCAATAATCGACCATGTTGAAAATTTTGGTCATGATAAAAGTGCCATGTCGGCTGGTGAAATAGAGGTTTTTCCTAATCTTATGGTTAGTAGTGCTTCAAAAAATTTACGACGTGTTTTTTACCTCACTGATGCGGTTCGCAGATCGGCACGTGGTGCCAGCAATATCAAACGGTTACATGTTGTTGGAGCGGGCGTAATGGGCGGTGATATTGCGGCCATCGGGGCAATGGCTGGACTTGATGTTACATTAACAGATATGAATGAAGCAGCTATTCAGGATGCAATCGTGCGTGCGAAGAAGTTGTTTGAGCGGCGCCTGAAAAGTGATGATAAGGTTGCTTTAGCATTAACACGACTTCGGATCGATCTTGATGGTAACGGTGCCACTGATGCTGATCTAATTATTGAAGCAGTTGCAGAAAAGCTAGAAGTTAAACAAGCAGTTTTTAAAAATCTGGAGGTTGTTAGTAAAGCAACTGCAATTTTGGCAACAAACACTTCGGCTATTCCATTGGAGGACATAGCAACCGCATTAAACGCACCAGAACGCTTAATTGGATTGCATTTCTTTAACCCTGTTCCTGTATTACCGCTTGTTGAAGTAATCTGGTCAAAATATTCAGATCCCAAAATTGTTAGCCGCGGCATGCAGTTTGCTGGTCAGATTGGTAAAATGCCGGTTCGCTGTAAATCTGCGCCGGGTTTTCTGGTAAACCGCGCATTACTTCCATACATTTTTAAGGCGATTGAGGCAGTAGCTGGTGGTGAAAAAGCAGACCATATCGATGAAGCACTTGTAGATTTTGGCATGCCAATGGGGCCAATCGAACTTGCTGATCAAATTGGACTGGATGTTTGTCTTGATGTTGGCATTGTACTTGGAATGCCACCGGCCGCAAAAGCACTGCTCGATCAGAAATGTAAGACCGGTACAATTGGACGTAAATCTGGAAGTGGTTTCTATGAATGGGATGGAAATCGAGCTATTCGGGCGCACCAATCACAAGATCCAAAAGTAATGACCGCAATCGCTAAAAACATGTTGGCTCCTATGATTGAGGAATGCCGGCAAGCGGTAGATGAACAGGTCGTAGACTCAGCTGATAGCGCAGATGCCGGGATGATTTTTGGCATTGGCTTTCCGGGTTTTCGAGGTGGGCCACTCAACTGGTTTAAAGAACAATAAATCAAAAGACTGGATCAGGGAGTCACCATGACTGAAATTTTCATTTTAGCGGCACAAAGGTCAGCCATTGGCAACTATGGCGGGAGCTTGAAAGACACTGCTCCAATTGATCTAGCCATTCCGGTTGCACAGGACGCAATTAAAAAATCTGGTATCCCGGCAGATTTAATCCAACATGCCATTTATGGCCATGTGATACATACCGAACCACGCGATATGTATTCTCCGCGCTGTATTTCTACTGGAGCTGGTTTGCCCGATACATCAACAGCCTTCCAGGTTAATCGGTTATGCGGTAGTGGCCTTCAGGCAATTGTAAGTGCAATTCAACTCATTAAGCTTGGTGACTGCAATTCCGCATTGGCAGGTGGCGTTGAGGTGATGAGTCGTGGACCGTATATCATACCGGCTCAACGATGGGGCGCTCGTATGGGTGACACCGCTGTTATTGATATGATGACAGGTGCTCTAAACGATCCGTTTGGGGGTGGGCATATGGGGATCACTGCTGAAAATGTTGCTGCGGATTATGGTATTAGTCGCGAAGATATGGACCAGTTCTCAGCACAATCACAGGCTCGCGCCGCCCATGCCAGTGAAGCTGGATATTTTAAAAATCAAATCACTCCATTGGAACTGACCAAAGGCCGTAAGATAGTTACTTTTGATCGTGATGAATTTATTCGAGCTGAAACTACTGCTGAAAGTCTTGCAGGTTTGCGGTCTGCATTTACCAAAGATGGGTTAGTCACTGCAGGTAATTCATCTGGGATCAATGATGGCACAGCTTCTCTCGTGTTAGCCAATGCTTCTGTGATAGAGGTAAACAAATTAAATCCTTTAGCGCGCATTGTTGCCTATGGGTTTGGTGGGGTTCCATCACGCATTATGGGAATGGGACCAGTGCCTGCCAGCAAAATGGCATTGAGGCGAGCAGATTTAAGCGTTAATGATCTTGATCTCGTTGAGAGCAATGAGGCCTTTGCAGCGCAAGCTTGCGCCGTATCAAGTCAGTTAAATCTTGATGCAGCACGAGTAAACCCAAATGGTGGTGCCATTGCACTTGGTCATCCAGTTGGAGCAACTGGAGCAATAATAATGACTAAGCTGATCCATGAATTACATCGTATTAACGGGCGTTATGGTATGGCGACAATGTGCATTGGTGGTGGGCAAGGCATAAGTGTAATTATTGACGCAAAGCCTTAATAAAGGATTTATATTTTTTTAGTTTAATTGCCAATAATAGTAATTCAATACACTCGCAAATGATACCCAAGCCAGATAAGGCATCATAATAACACTTGCCCATTTATCAATACACCAGCTTACCAAAATATAAGCAATAATAATAATCCATAACATAATTATATAATAAAATGCAGTTTCTAAATTTTGTGCACCACTAAAGATTGGTGTCCAAATTACATTAAGAGCAAGTTGTAAACTCCATAAAGCAACTGCCAAAGGAAGTAGACTATCATTGTTGTGTACTGTTTTTGTTACTATGCGATATGCACTCGTTGCAATAAGTAGGTAAAGTATAGTCCAAACAGGAGCAAATACCCAGCTAGGAGGTGCAAAGCTTGGCTCAATTAAGGACTTGTACCAAGGGTTATCTTCTCCTAATGGAAATACAAAACCTGCACTGCTTGCCACCGTAACACATAGATAAAAAAC
>FZLS01000114.1 GCA_900197625.1 Rhodobacteraceae bacterium Water-Bin34
GTGTTTCCATTTAAAATTTCACTAATTTGAACAGATGTTAGCTTTACAGATTGTGCATTTGCTAATGAAGACGCAAATAATACCAATGCCAGAAATAAAACTTTTCTTATTAACATGAATAATACCTGTATTTATAAAATGATCATTACATTTATGATCTTGGTCGCTCTTTCTTTGGGTCATAATGTGCAAATGGTACAATCTTAGCACTCAACCGCTTCTGGTGACCATCAAGTTTTCCGATCTCTAATTCCGTTCCTAACTCAGTATGAGTAATATCTAGTCTTGCTAAAGCTATATTCTTTTTGAGAAGCGGAGAGCGCATTGAAGAAGTTATCTCTCCAACCTGTGCTCGACCTATGTAAATTGCATCGCCATGTTCAACACAAACACCTGCATCTATTTCCAAACCAACTAATTTTCGTGATGGTGTTTCTTTTCGCCTTATCAAGGCATCTCTACCAATAAAATCATCAGTTTTAGATTTCAAAGGCACTGTGAAACCTATTCCAGCCTCAAAAGGGTCAGTTTGGTCTGAAAAGTCATAATCTGCAAATATTAGGCCTGCTTCAATGCGAACCATATCAAGAGCCTCAAGACCCATTGGTTTGATTCCATATTTTTTTCCTTCATTCCAAACTGCATCGAATACTTCATTACAATGCTTAGGATGGCAGAATATTTCATAGCCTAATTCACCAGTATATCCTGTCCGAGATACAACAATTGGTACACCATGTTCATCACCTATTCTTGCCGGTGTGAACCGAAACCAAGCCAAATCTTCTAATTGTGGTTGATGAGGGGCAGTCCAAATTATATTTTTCATTAGATCCCTACTATTGGGTCCCTGCACTGCTATGTTGTGCTGCATATCAGTGGACGAGCGGATCAAAACATTCAAACCAAGCTTTTCAGCCTGCTCTCTCATCCATTCACCACCATAATCAGAGCCACCAATCCAGCGGAAATTATCACGACCTAATCTGAAAACAGTACCATCATCGATCATACCACCATGTTCATAACACATAGCAGTATAAACCACATGTCCATCACCCAAAGTTTTCATATTTCGCGTAAAGATATATTGGCATAATGCCTCAGAGTCTGGTCCAGTTATTTCAAATTTTCTTAATGGTGATAAATCTAAAACAACACATTCATTTCTGCAGGCCATATATTCATCAATTGGCCCAGCAGCTGCAAAACAATTTGCTAGCCAATAGCCATTATATTCAATGAAATTACGTGTATGCTTTGAAAAGCTTTCATGAAATCCAGTTTGTTTTGTCATTTTAGGCTCACTATTTGGGGTAGCACGATTTGCTACTGCACGTTGAAATTTTTCTTTTCCGTCATAAGTTCTTATGTGGATATCAGTTGGATTCCATCCATTTGCTGGAGATGTGTCATCTGGACAAGCCGATGAGACACATACTAAATCAGTTAATGCCCTCAGCAATACGTAATCACCTGGCCGAGACCAAGGTTCATCTGAATACATTACTCCATGATCATCAATACCAGTGTTAAAAAAGAAGTTAATGGCCATCCATCCAGCACGATCTTTTACTCCGTGCTTATTTAAAGCCATATTGAAATTATCAGAACAATTTATGTGTCCAGGATAACCTATATCATCATAATATTTTGATGCACACGCCAATGCAAAAGCATCATGTCGCCCACAAGTGTCTTGAACTACTTCAAGTAATGGAAGAAAATCTTGATCATAATATTTTCCATGTAGCCCAGGCATAGGATAGCTATGCCCTTGTATAGATCTGGTTGTTGTTACATCCAAAGCATGTTCAATACCTTTGTCTAATTTTCTTGCTGAAAAGCACTGAAAATCAGTGCATTGTCGTCCATCAACATCAATCACTTGTATGTAATCACCAGCTTTTACAAAATAACTATCAGCAGTTTGGCTCTTAATTCTCAAATCTAATACAGGATCAGAAAGAGGATCAGGTAAAGAAAACTTTTCAATTGTCTTGATATTGCTTCTCTTTAAATTAACAATCAAAGGTGTTGTTGTATTTTGTTTTTCAAAGTCCATGGAATTACCAGGTGCTGAAACAACTATGATACCATCTCTTTTAACATTGAAAGTAACTTCAGCTTTTGCCTCGCTTGAAGTGTCGAAAATTGAAATCCCTTGTGCAGAAGAAAGATCAATATTTCGGGCTTCTAATCCAAGTCGCAGTCCTTTTAAACTTTGATCATCACTCGTTAATAGTGCTTTTAATCCACGCGCATTATTATTTGAATTTTCGCCAAGTATTGATGTGTCAATGTTTCCTTTTTTATCAACTGCTAAAACTTCGCATACCTGACCACCCTCATCATTGATAATAACAAAATTATCTCCTGTATTGACTGGAATTAATATTGCTCCAGAACCTTCAACAACATATCGCTCTGAACCTTTTGGCATTGAAAATACATTTGGCTGTAAAATCGCACTAGGCTTTGGTGGACCAGTTAACACCTCAGGATATTGGCTTAAATTCATCACTTACCTATCAAAACTTGCATTAAAGGAATAATTGTTTAATAAGGAGAATAGCAGAAGATATTTTAATTGCAACTTTTTGCTCGTAAAATTGAATATTAATTTAAAACTACATTTCTATAAAATAAGAACTTAACATATCATAACATCTCGCTTTCATTGGAAAAACTTTAGTCACATGAATGATCAAAAAATTAAGAGAATAGGTTTTATATTAGTTGATGGCTTTTCTTTGATGTCATTATCATCAGCTGTTGAGCCTTTAAGAGCAGCGAATCATCTTTCTGGTGAAACTTTATTCGATATAACTTTTATTCCAGCATCAGGAACACGCGCAAACTCTTCTGTTGGAATTATTAGTGAGGGTAAATCAATAGAAGAAAGTGGTTATGATTTTGATCTTGTTTTTGTGACTGCAGCAGGCAGTCCAATAACCTATGAAAATCCAAAGTTATTAAAGTATATAAAAATGCTATCTTCAAAACGCGTACAATTAGGTGGTATTTCAGGTGGTTCAGCACTTTTAGCAAGAGCTGGTGTGATGACTAACCACAGCTTTACTGTGCACTGGGATCATTTTGAAGCTTTACAGGAAATGTCTTCACAGTATTTACTCAAAAGATCTTTATATGTAATCGATAACGGGAGATATACTTGTGCTGGCGGTGTAGCCCCAATGGATATGATGAGTGCCCTTATAGCATCACAACACGGTCGAAAGCTTGCAAAAGCTGTTAATGATTGGTTCATCTATACGAGTGTTCGCGCCGCAAATGATCCACAAAGGATGGGTTTAGTTGAAAAGTATAACGTTCACCACCCAGCCGTTATTTGCGCAATTGAATTGATGCAAAACCACATTTCAGACCCCCTAAGCAGTGAACAACTAGCCAGATTAAGTAATATTGGCGAACGCCAACTAAGTAGGTTATTTCAAAAAAATTTAGGCAAAAAAATAAATACTTTTTATACCGAGATGCGCCTAGAACATGCCCATACATTGGTAACACAAACTTCAATGCCAGTAATTGAAATTGCAATTTCAGCTGGCTATGAGAGTTTGAATTATTTTTCACAAAAGTTTAAGCAAGTTTTCGAATATAGCCCAGCACAACTTCGTAAAAACAAAACGAGCAATGCACTTCAAAATAGCCAGCCACTCGAAAGAGTTAACTAAAACAGTATAAACTTAAATTGTTTTGTCAATTTTAAGAATTTTTTAATATTTGCAGGAATTGATTTAGATGATTATACGACAGATATATATTATCTTGAAATAAATTAGTTTAGGCTATGCTGAGTAGGAAATTACATGAAAAATATTTATATACTTAATGGTCCAAATTTAAATCTTTTGGGAAAGCGCCAGCCTGAAATATATGGTAGCGAGACATTGGATGATGTTGAAAAAATATGTTCACAATCATGTGGGGAAGAATTTGAAATTAAATTACTTCAATCAAACCACGAAGGTCAACTTATTGATTGGATACAGGAAGCACGCGATACAACCGCTGGTATTATTATTAATCCAGGGGCTTTTACTCATACCTCTATTGCCATTTTAGACGCGTTAAATAACTATGACGGTCCTGTTGTGGAAATTCACATCAGTCAGGTTCATAAACGTGAAGAATTTCGTCACCACTCATATATTTCATACCGCGCGGATGCTGTAATTGCTGGGTTGGGAATTGAAGGATACGCGGCAGCAGTTCGGTATATATGTAATCTTTAGTTATTTAGGTAAAACTTTCAACAGTAAGAGCAATACCCATTCCACCACCAATACATAATGTGGCTAAACCTTTGGATTTTTTCGAGCGCTGCATTTCATGCAATAAAGTTACTAGTATCCTACATCCAGATGCACCTATGGGATGTCCAAGAGAAATGGCTCCACCATTCACGTTCACAATCGAGGGATCCCAGTTCATTTCCTGATTAACTGCAATAGCCTGAGCTGCAAATGCTTCATTGGCTTCAATTAAATCTAAGTCATTTACTTTCCAGCCTGCTTTTTGAAGAGCTTGTCGAGAAGCAGGGATAGGCCCTGTTCCCATTAACTCTGGTGGGACACCTGCTGTGGCCCATGATGCAATTCTGGCTAAAGGCCTTAAGCCTCTTTCAAGTGCTTCTTTTTCACGCATCATCATAACAACAGCTGCGCCATCATTTAATCCTGAAGCATTACCAGCTGTAACTGTTCCGTGTTTTGAAAATGCTGGGCGTAATTTTTGCAGAGCTTCAAGAGTTGTACCATTTCGAATATATTCGTCTTCATCAACAAGTAATTCAGATTTTTTTATTAGAGTTGAGATTGGAGTAATTTCTGCTTTAAAGTTGCCAAGGTCCTTTGCTTTTTCTGCTTTATTTTGTGATTTTACAGAAAATAAATCTTGATCTTCCCTAGAAATTTTAAATTTATCTGCAACATTTTCAGCAGTAATTCCCATATGATAGCCGTGGAAAGCATCCCAAAGGCCATCTTTTATCATTGTATCAATAAATTCTGTATTACCCATTTTCGTAGCATTGCGCATGTGGGAGGAGTGATGCGAGAATGACATACTTTCCTGACCACCTGCAATTATGATATTTGCATCCTCCATACTCAACTGTTGCATTCCCATTGCAACAGCTCGTAGGCCAGCCCCACAAACTTGATTAATTCCAACAGCAGTCTTTTCTACAGGTAAGCCAGCCATTATGGCAGCTTGACGAGCAGGATTTTGCCCTTGCCCGGCTGTCAACACTTGGCCAAGAATAATTTCATCAACTTGTGAAGCATCTATTGCCGTCTCTTTTATTAAATCTTTTATAACCTGTGACCCAATTTCATGAGCAGGAATAGAGGATAGTGAACCACAAAACGAACCAATTGCTGAGCGTTTTGCAGATACGATAACAACTGGATTTTTGGACGAAACCATTTTTAATTCCTAAAATTTGTAATCTATCTGCCATTAGAATATTTAAAGTTATAATATAATTATAATTTTCACCATCAAAAAATTAGTAAATCTGAAATGGTGCTGCCGAGAAGATTTGAACTTCCGACCTCTCCCTTACCAAGGGAGTGCTCTACCCCTGAGCTACGGCAGCATTACATGATTCTGCGTTTTATCCGAGTGACTTCCAAAAGCAAGAGTAATCTCGTGAAACTTTTCAATAATTCTAAACCTTGCTATCATCGCTCTTAGGATGCAAAGCTAATATAAATAGAATAACTGGATTAAAAATGGCAAATAATATTTCAACTCACCAAGCAACTGAAGATGCCCGAAATGACGACATATTAATTTATGTAGATGGAAAAATTGTTCCAAAAAGTGAAGCTGTGGTGAGTGTCTACGATAGCGGATTCATGCTTGGTGACGGCATCTGGGAGGGTTTAAGATTATACAATGGGAAATGGGCTTTTTTAAATGAACATATCGAACGCTTGTTTGAAGCTTCTATAGCAATTGATCTTGATATTGGGAAAAGTCGGGCAGAAGTTATCCAAGCGCTAGAAGACACCCGCATTGCAAATAATATTTCATCAGATGCACATGCACGATTAATGATAACAAGAGGTGTTAAAAAGCGGCCATTTCAACACCCAAGCCTGAGCCAGTCAGGTCCAACTTTTGTTATAATTATAGAGCATTCAAAACCAAAGTTACCACGGCCAATAAATTTGGCTACTGTACCACATATGCGTGGCTTACCAATGACACAGGATCCAAAACTGAATTCACACTCAAAATTAAATTGTATTATTGCATGTATAGCAGCTGAAAAAGCTGGGGCAGATGAAGCTTTAATGCTGGATATAAATGGCTTCGTAAACACAACAAACGCATGTAATTTTTTCATTGTGAGAAAAGGAGCTGTTTGGACATCAACAGGTGATTATTGCATGAATGGAATTACAAGACAAAAAGTAATCGATATTTGCAAATCAAACGGTATTGAAATCCATGAACGGAATTTTTCTTTAGTTGATACCTACGGTGCTGATGAAGCATTTTTAACTGGTACATTCGGCGCACAAACACCAGTTGGAATGATTGATGGTCGAGCAATAGGAAATGGTGAATTGGGTCCTGTAGCCACAAAAATTAGATCATTGTATAAAAATTTAGTTGTTGAAGACACAAAATGAAAATAGCCGTTTGGTCAGGGCCCAGAAACCTTTCAACAGCATTGATGTATTCTTTTGGAACAAGAAACGATTTTGCAATTAGTGATGAACCATTTTATGCAGCGTATTTAAATGCTACGGGCATTCAACATCCGATGCAGGAAGAAATTTTAGCTAACCAAGAACAAGATCCAAATATCATTGCAGAAAATTGCATTGGCACCAATCCTGATAACAAGAATTATTGGTACCAAAAGCATATGTGCCAACATATGATTGAAGGCTTCCCTGTAGAATGGGCAAAGAAATGTAAAAATGTTTTTCTTATAAGACACCCTGCCAGAGTGATTGCAAGTTATTCAATCAAACGCGAAGATCCAAAATTATCAGATATTGGCTTTGTTCAACAATATAATTTGTACAAAAAACTAGGCGGAATTGTTATTGATAGTAGTGATATAAGGCGAGATCCAGAAAAATCACTTCGAACACTATGTGACGCAATTAATATTCCCTTTTCAAAAGAAATGTTGAGTTGGCCAAGTGGTGGTCATGTGTCTGATGGTGTGTGGGCAAAGCATTGGTATGGGTCAATATGGAAATCTACTAAATTTGCTGGAGCGGAAGGGGAAATCCCAGAATTACA
>FZLS01000115.1 GCA_900197625.1 Rhodobacteraceae bacterium Water-Bin34
ATTTGTGCAGAATCTAAGAATGCTTCATTAAGGGCAAAGTGAGCAGCCATCGCATTATAATGTGTATTATATGCCAACACATCAAGCAGTGAGGATAAACCTGAACCTTCGAAGTCGTGACTACTAAACTCTGTCTGAGTCTTTAGATAGTTTTTTAAATTATTTTTGATTTGATCAAAATCAAGTTCAGTTACATTTAAATTCGTTGCCATATTATTTTACCTTAAACGCCTTAATACGATTTCTACATCTTGCTCAGCATCGTATTCTTTTATTCTAAATTTTACAAGTATTCTATAAGAGTTTGTGTCTGGTTCATCTACTATATTCACGAACACCACATTGACTCTTTGTTCTCCTGCCTTTATACACCTTACAATATTCTTACGTAATGTCTGTTTTGTAATCGCATCTGCTGGTTCAAACAACAATGCTCTTAGATTTGCACCTACTCCCAGATTAAATGGCTTCTCATAAAAGTTAGTAAGAAGCAAATTACGTACTGCATATTTAATTGCTACATCATCCTTTAAAGGAATAATATCTTTACGAATTGGATGCAGGGCCAAATTTAAATCCAGGTCAGTCCACTGTCTACGACGAGCAGACTTTGAGGCCTTTGTAACATCCCCTTTAACTGATTTATCTGATAATATTTGTGTAGACATACTAGTATTTATACTCCTTATTCTGTTGGTTGTTCTTCATCTTCACCAGTTACTGGTCCACCTCCACCATTACCTGCAGATGTTTCCTGTGTTGCCGGACTTGGAGAAGAAGCGCCACCAGTTCCAGGTACTTCGGTATGTGTATGGCTTGCCAGTGTGATTTCATTGCCTGCGGTAGTCGATACATCACCAACGGAATGTGTATATCCGGATACGTCCAGATTTCCGGTAATAGATGTGTTGCCGACGATATTCACAGTCTGGTTAGAGGACGACATATTAATCGTACCATCGGCCTCCATTCTCAGGAAGCTCCCGGACGTATGCTTGATATGGACACGTTCGGCACCCGGTGTATTGTCGATCTCCACCATATGGCCGGCTTCGGTTTTGTGTACCTTATTGGTAGGAGGGTTGAGTTGTGCCTCTGTTGGTATGTCAATCGTCCCATCCGTAGAGGATGCGATCGACCCCAGTATAATGGCATCCTGCGCACTTGGACCGTCACGGAAGAAACCCACGACCCAGGACCCGACCATCAGCTCATGGTTAGAGCCAAACCCTTTATAGGAAGAGGAGGTATTCGGCATCATGACAGTCGACCAGTTCAGATACGATTTATCTATGGTCTCATCATAGAAACCATATGGCATCACCTTCACTCTATTGGATAAGAGAGGGTCGTCAATATCAACAACTGATCCAATGAACCAAGTAAACTGACTACCTATGAATTGATCTAAGTTTTTCATCGCGGCCTCCAGCCCAATTTTTTACCCGGGAAAATTTTTTTACGGCATATGTTTGAAAATAAATCCATCATTTCACCTTCTCTATTTTATCTAATGACTCTATATAGGAGTCTTTCTTCAATAACACTTCCATGATATACTCATCCTCAAATCTATGGTTAATAGAGGTAACAAGGTATTTACCTGATAGGTATTTGTCTTTACCACGTTCACTCTCTGCATTATCAACAGACTTCATTACATTACAAGTAACAACCATACCGACGGAGAGTTTAAAGTCACCGTATATATTAATAGTCAATACCGTACCATCCATGTTTTCTATATAGGCATTGGCCGTAAGCAAATCGGTATCATTTGGTGCATGGTAGTTAGACCCACCGCCGGCAGCTGAGGTGTTCAAACTCACATAAAAGTTAGTCGATTCGCGGTGGCTCTCAATGGCCCTATCATCGAACAATAGCTTACTGGGTAGCACGCCGTTCTTATTCAGCATAAGGTCCTTACCATACTCATACGTAGTCTTCTCATATGTCTTGGTAGCAATGTCTAGAGTGTGTAGCGTACTACTGTAGGCACCATTCGCCGCATCGATATACTTCGACATGTTTAAATCGGTTGCAATCTTAAGTATCTTATTCTTTAATTGCTTTATATTCTCCTGAGAACCAACCGTTGTATTCATAAAAGGACTGTGCATATACTCGTTATGACTCTCCTTATTGATCATATTCTCATAGGAATCAAAGTGAATACCCTGGCCGAGTGTCTCATAGAAGAAGAAAGGACTTCCGTTGTCGTAAGATCTCCTTGTTAACCAGTTAATTAGATACATTGGTCGCATCCGTGGGTATACGCCAGTGATTGTTTGTTTAGTTTCTGTATTGATTGATAGTTCTTCTGGGTTGATCTTGAGTTCGTCTGTACACATCTTTTGTATTAAGGCGCCAGGTACATCGCTAAAAGGTTTAGATATGGTCTTCAGTTGGCTCATATACGCATGCTCAGAGATACATTTGAGTACATATGTCTGTGTGCCTGGCTTTAATTTGGCATACGACGATACCTCTGATATCCTAAACGTATGACTGTACTTGTCCGATTGACCGTCAGTTAGCCTTCTTGTTATCAGTAGGTCCAGTACCTCTCCACTCACGACTTTTAGTTTTTCGAGCACATTTGCAGCATCCAGTATATTGATGTCACATTGCAATGATCCTGCATAGATACTCTCACGTATACTGATTTGTCCACACAGGTCTGTTATATCTCGCACTTCTCCATTACTGGCAGTGAGTTTTACCTCTGCCAGGTTATATGATGATGGTATCAGTGCCTCAGAACCATTCGCCAGCTTACTATTGACTCTACTCATTATTGATTATTGCCTCATATTTGTCTGCGAACTGTGTGATATACTTAGGATCTATCACTCTGATCTGTGATCTTGCCTCATTTACTTCGAATAGATACGATCTGTTTGTTTGAAACTCTAGCTCGGAGGGTGGTGTGCCTCCAGGTATGAATACGTTATTACTCTCCATCCTTCTATCATTATAATTGAATCCATTTGCCCAATTGTATTCGGTTTCTTGTTCTACATTCTCGGCAATCATACGGAAATATGAATGTGGGGCATCCAGGTACTTATATACGTCATATGTATCTACACTATCGCCGGATTTATTACCGGTTAATTTTTCTACGGTACCATTAGAGGATGACCCTTGGAACGTTCCTACTACATCTTGCAAGACTAACTGATTCATATCGGCATTTTTCTTGACCAACGTGCCTGTTGCACCGGTTGTACTACCTGTAATGGTCTCTCCTAACTGGAATCTACCTGATAGACTGTTTGGATAGTCGAATTCTACCCCTGCATCAGGTGAATCTTGTACTCTGGGGTTGGTTGTGATCACCACTCCGGCGAACTCCTCATTCATATAGTCATGCAGCTTCTCTTGGCTCATAGGCCAGGCGGCAAGACCATCATGCAGGAAGTCGTTCACGATGAAGAATGTCCAGTAATACTGTGTTGTGCCATATAGGCGTTGCGATACGATGTCTGGTCTCTCGCCATTCTTCACACTATAGAATGAATATGCGTTAAGATCATCGATGAATGCATCCAATGGGCGTGCTGCCCTATAGATATCGACAACCTTTTGCAAGATACCATTGCGATCGAAGTCATAGTTTAACTGTGGAAATTGTCTGAAGTAACCCATATTATCCTCCTCCTAATTCAGCGGCACGATCAATAGAGGTATTTTGAAGATCGGCAGTATATTCTGCAGCCTCACCGGGAGTATCTGCAACTGCTCCAACCACATGACCTGCATCGTCGTAACCATCCTTATATACAAGATCTTCACCATATAGATCGTCCCTTGTGATTGAACGTACCTCTTGGAAGGTCATTGATAGGTCTATTTCGGTCGGTGCAGCACCCAATACACCATCATTTTCATGGAATGCATTGCCTGTTGCGTTATAATTTGCGGCCATACCAGTGAGATATGTGTCAATGATACGTGGCATGTATTTGTTTGGCTTACCACCTGACATGAATTCGATACGAAATGTAGGTGGATACTCTAGTGAACCTGTACCTCTTTCTTTTGGATACATGTATTTGCGAAATGCATTCTCTATCTTATGGGCAACAATTGACTCTTCTTTTGATGTTGGTACTAGCTTAAATGCGAATTCGAATGATCTGACATTGACTCCTTCGAACGTTGTGGCAGTATATGGATTGACTACAAGGCCTGATTTGAGCTCGAATGCTGTTGCAACACCGCCGGCTGCACCACCTCCTGCCTTGAATTTACTCGTTAACTTGGCAACAAGGTCTGATCCTGTCTTTGATTTAGTACCACCCGTACCTGCTCTACCACCAAGTCTCTTATCTGCTGCAAGAGCGCCGATTGAACCAAGTTCTGAGCTACCATAGTTCATGCTATCGTTTGATGCCATACCTATTGGAATGAATAGATGGATGTCTGTAAATTCTCCCATTTCGCCTCTTACCATAGAGAAAGACACGTGCGGAAAGCCTTCTTCTGATACTTTTGACCTCAGAGTCTCTGGGAACGTTAATATTGTGTGTGACATATGCCTTTTTACCTTTATAAATAGTAATACATTTAATAACTATAGATCTATTTATATGGCTTACAAAGGTAAATACACAGTAAAGAACAAAAAGAAATACGCAGGTGACCCTACAAAGGTGACATATCGGTCATTATGGGAGCGTAATGCATTCCGTTGGGCAGAGACTAATCCACAGGTACGTGCATGGAACAGCGAAGAGATTGTTGTACCATACAAGTGCAAGACAGATAATAAACTGCATCGTTATTTCGTTGATATGCTCATTGAGATGACCAATGGCGAGGTTATCCTTGTTGAAATCAAGCCCAAGAAGCAGACAACACCGCCTAAACCAATGCGTAAGACAAAAAAGCATTTGAATGAGGTCACCACATATATCAAGAATACATCTAAATGGAATGCTGCACAACAGTTTGCAGAGCATAAGGGTTGGAAGTTTCAAATATGGACTGAAGATACTTTACGCAATTTAGGTATCAAAGTGTTGAAAGGATAGTATAAATAGTATCATGGCAAGTTTATTCGACACATTACAAGCACAAGCATTCAGAGCTGGAGTCGCTCCTCGTACGAAGGAAGCTCAGCAATGGTTTCAGCGTAACGTTAAGAAATTAGGTGACGTTAATCGCAGAAGCTTACTCAAAGATGATGCATTAGATGTAACAACTAAGCCAAAAGCAGGCGATATGCTTATGTATTTCTATGATCCAAAGCATAAGGCAACTCTACCATACTATGATAGATTCCCGCTTACGATTATGGTAGAACCTGCAGAGGGTGGATTCTATGGGTTGAATCTACATTACTTATCACCTGCAGTACGTGCAAGATTCCTCGATGAGCTTATGAAGTTAGGCCCAAAGAATATGAATGACACAACACGTTTACAAAGAATGAGATATAAGACACTCAAGGGTGTTACAAAATATAAAGAATTTAAGCCATGCTTTAAGCATTATCTTATGAATCACGTTGAATCCAGAATAGTAAGAGTGCCTATGACCGAATGGTCTATTGCAATCTTCTTACCTACGGAGCAATTCAAGAATGTTAAAGCTCAATCAGTGTGGAGATACTCAAGGAAACAATACGCATCATGAACAGTATAGACAACCTTAAGGCGACAATTGCAAAGAAAGGCGGTGTAGCAATGCAGAACCGCTTCCAAGTATTTTTTACACCACCTACTGCAAATAGTGTTAAGTCATTATTGAACTCAGACCCTAAAGTATTAGTAGGTGATATTGCAAAGAATGCCATATCAGGTGGCAGTATAAAGAATATGATACCAGATCCACGTGATATATCTATTCTATGCGAGTCAGTTAACTTACCTGGTAGACAGATTACAACAATTGATTATACTGCCGAAAAGCAATCAATCAAGATACCTTATGGTGCTATCAATGAAGATGTTACCATGTCTTTCATACTCACCAATGATTACTACATGAAGAAACTATTTGATTCATGGCAATCGGGTGTATTTGATATGCAAAGATATAGAGCAGGGTACAAAAAAGATTTTACGACTGATATAATTATACAACAATTAAATCAGCAAAATATTCCGGTCTACGGTGTTAAGCTGGAGAATGCATTTCCAGTCACCGTAAGCTCGATAAATATGGATAATAATAGTGAAAATACTATCCAGAAACTGAATGTGACATTGAGTTACGAAAACTTTGTGACCGAAGACATAGTAGATACGATTAAATCGACTGCTGGTGTCGTTGGTGCAACACTTGGTATTTAATATAATAGGAGAATATAATGGCTTTACCACAGCTAAATAATGCAAGATATGAGGTAACAATACCTTCAACAGGTCAAACAGTAACGTATAGACCATATCTGGTGAAAGAAGAAAAGATTTTAATGATGGCGATGGAGTCTAATGATAGTAAAATGATCATGAAAGCCACATCTGACGTTATTAAGGCATGTGTATACGAAGATATAGACATAGATAAATTGGCAATGTTTGACATTGAAACATTATTTATCGCACTAAGATCTAAATCAGTAGGCGAAAGCATTGATTTAAACATTAAATGTGATGAGTGTGATGCAAAAAATGATTTACAAATAAGCTTTGATGATATAAAGAAGCCTGAAATTGATGAAGACTCTAAGGTCATTATGGTGACTGATGATGTAGGTATCACATTAAGATACCCATCGTTTAAAGACATTGGATCTATGAAGCCAGGCAGTGAGGAATCAATTGAAGGTGCTATGCATTTAGTAGTACAATGTATTGATAATATATTTGATGATAACGGTGTATATGATGCAAAGAATGAAACAAAGAAGAGCTTAACTGATTTTGTAGAGTCTTTAAATAACGAACAGTTTGTTAGGTTATCAGAATTCTTTCAAGATACACCTTCATTGTCATACGACATGACTTTTGAATGTGTTTCGTGTAAACATAAAAATGTGCAGGAGCTTAGAGGTCTTCAAAGTTTTTTTACGTAGGCCTCTCTCATGATAGCTTAGTTAATCACTATAAGATGAACTTTGCAATGATACAGCACCATAACTGGAGCTTAACAGAATTAGATCAGATGATGCCTTGGGAACGTGAGATATATGTTACCTTATTAGGAGATTGGATCAAAGAAGAGAATGAACGAATTAAAAAGGAACAAAGGAGACAATAATGTCTGAAGAA
>FZLS01000011.1 GCA_900197625.1 Rhodobacteraceae bacterium Water-Bin34
ATGCCTGTTTCAAATGGAGGATGATGCAGTGCCAAAATGGTGGGTTGTGAGTGAATATATTCAAAGCTTTATGTTGGTTGTGAATTCATATACCTCATTAATAATGAGCTAGAAACTTCAGAAGATTTATTTTTAATATTAAGCGGATAGGGCGTTATGATGAATGCTATAAAAGCAATAATCTTTGATCTTGATGGTACCCTTATACATAGTGCGCCGGATATTCAATTTGCATCAAATGCAGCATTAAGAACTATTAATCGTGACCCACTTGATATTGAAACTATTATTTCTTTTATCGGGAATGGTTCTGAAGTATTAGTGGATCGTTTTGTAGAATTTACTGGAGGTGGCAGTGAAACTCTTAAGCGTAAAGTATTTACTACGTTTATGAACGTCTATGAAGAAAATGTAACAACACTTACAAAGCCTTATCCTGGTGTTATTGATGCTTTGAGTGGATTTAAAGCCAGAGGTATAAAGCTGGGAATTTGTACGAATAAGCCAAATGATCTTGCAAATAAAATTTGTGTAAATTTAGATATTGCAAAATATTTTGATGTTATATGTGGATCAGTGGCAAACAAGCCAAAAAAACCTGATCCATATTTATTAAAAAGTTGTGTTAATGCTATGGAATGTAATCTTGATGAGATTGCATATGTTGGTGATAGTACTATTGATTTTGATACAGCAATGAATGCTTCAATAAACTTTTATTTATTTTCTGGTGGATATCTTAATAGGCCTTATCCAAATTTTCATAAATGTATTCAGTTTAATGATTGGAAAAATATTAACATTAATTATAGTTCTTAACACTATGTTTTTATTTATTTATTATAAAATTTAACTTTTTTTAGATTATCATATACATTTTAAAACGAAAAAAACCGAACATTCATTATTGATGTTTAGTTTGAATTAGTGTTCGATCACTTCACTAAGATATATTTTTATTTTACTCAGGGAGGATTACTATGAATTTAATAAACTCACTTTTGTCAGGCGCAGCGTTAACTTTAACGATGGCATTGGCAGCGCCTGCATTTGCAAACGATTGCCCTAGAGGTGATCTAGATACACGCTATTGTGACGCAAATGGCGATCTCATAGCTGATACACCAACGGATGCATCAGAATTGGTTGATCCAGATACTTTAATCTTTGCTTACACACCAGTTGAAGATCCAGCTGTTTATAAAACTGCTTGGGCAGATTTTTTAACACACTTGGAAAAAGAAACTGGTAAATCGGTTGTGTTTTTCCCGGTTCAAAGTAATGCGGCTCAGATTGAAGCTATGCGTTCGGGACGTTTACACATTGCAGGATTCAATACTGGCTCAAATCCATTGGCAGTTAACTGTGCAGGATTTAATCCGTTTACTATAATGGCCTCAAAAGATGGAAATTTTGGTTATGAAATGGAGATAATTACATATCCCGGATCTGGAATTGAAAAAGTAGAAGATATTAGAGGCAAACAATTAGCCTTTACATCTCCAACGTCTAATTCTGGATTCAAAGCACCATCTGCTATATTAAAAGGTGATTTTGATATGTTGCCAGAGCGTGATTTTGAGCCTGTTTACTCAGGAAAGCATGATAATTCAATTCTTGGTGTTGCAAACAAGGACTATATGGCAGCATCTATTGCAAATTCAGTTAAATCTCGCATGATTAGTCGTGAAGTTATCAAGGCTGAAGATGTTAAGGTTATTTATAAGTCGCAAACATTCCCAACAACGGGTTTTGGTACTGCGCACAACCTCACGCCTGAGTTAAAATCAAGTATTCGAAATGCATTTTTTAATTTTGAATGGGCTGGTACATCATTAGAAGCTGAATTTGAAAAATCAAATGAAGGTCAATTCTTAGAAATGACTTATCAAGAATTTTGGGAAGTTATCAGAAAAATTGATACTGCAAACGGCGTAAGCTACGCTTGTCAATAAAAATACAAAGGGCGAACTTATTTGTTCGCCCTTTTATATATATCGGAGAAATTTATGCTAAAGCTTGATAAACTAGTCAAAACTTACAAAACTGGAGACCAAGCATTAAAAGCTGTGGATATTGAAATTCCCAAAGGGCAAGTTTTAGCTTTAATAGGACCATCTGGTGCGGGAAAATCTACTCTAATTAGATGTATCAATAGACTGGTTGAACCTACATCGGGTCAAGTTTACCTGAATGATGTTGAGCTCACGTGCCTATCTACATCTGCTTTGAGGCGAGAACGTAGGCGTATGGGGATGATATTCCAAGAATACGCATTGATAGAGCGTTTAACAGTTATGGAGAATGTTTTATCTGGGAGATTAGGGTATGTTGGTTTCTGGCGAAGTTTTTTACGTAAATTTCCACAAAGTGATGTTGATGAGGCATACAGATTGCTTGATCGAGTTGGTCTCGCAGAGATGGCAGATAAGCGTGCTGACGAACTTTCTGGAGGGCAAAGGCAAAGAGTAGGAATATGTAGGGCTCTGATTCAAAATCCAGCATTACTTCTGGTTGATGAACCAACAGCTTCTCTTGATCCTAAAACTTCTCGCCAAATTATGCGTTTAATTTGTGAATTATGCCAAGAAAGAAATTTAGCAGCGATAATAAATATTCATGATGTTGCACTTGCTCAGATGTTTGTTCAGCGAGTAGTAGGTTTACGGTTTGGCGCAGTGCAATTTGATGGTCCACCTGAAAACCTAACACCTGAAGTTCTTACGATGATTTATGGTGAGGAAGATTGGGAAGCGACAATAGAAAAAATTGAAGATGAAGATGAAGCAGATTTGTTATGAGCGTAGATAATTTTAATGTTCAAACGAAACTTGGGCAACCGTGGAAAAGGCCTCCGTTTATTCAAACAAAACTACTTAGATGGACTATTATTTTTGGTATAATAGCATATTTAATAGCGGCATATTTGTCAGTAGATGTGAATTGGTCCCGCGTTTATGAAGGTTTGGAACGTGGTAAAAAGTTTGTTTTAGCTTTTACTAATCCAGATTTTACATCGCGTTCTTCAGATATTTGGAGTGGGATGATTGAAAGTATAATCATGACAGTAACATCTTCTGTTGTTGGAATTGGTATATCTATTCCAATTGCACTAGGAGCAGCCCGTAATGTTGCACCGTTACCAATTTATTTAATTTGTAGGGGAATAATAGCAATTAGTCGGGCTTTGCAAGAAATAATAGTTGCAATTTTATTGGTTGCTATATTTGGCTTCGGACCACTAGCTGGCTTTTTAACTCTAAGCTTTGCTACAATTGGCTTTTTGTCAAAACTTCTAGCTGAAGATATTGAAAGCATGGATAAAGTTCAAGCAGAAGCGATAAAGGCTTCAGGTGCTAAATGGACGCAATGGATTAATTATGGTGTTCAACCACAAGTTATGCCGCGATTAATTGGCCTAAGTATTTATAGAGTAGATATAAATTTTCGCGAAAGTGCTATCTTAGGACTGGTAGGTGCTGGAGGGATAGGTGCTACCCTTAATACTGCATTTGATCGATATGAATATGATACCGCTGCAGCTATATTATTACTAATTATATTAATTGTTATGGCTTTAGAATATATCTCTGGCATAATCAGGGCGAGGGTTCAATAATGCCATCATATGATAACAATGGTTTGAAAGTTTGGCAAAAACGAACCAATCGCGAAAGTATATTCCATTGGCTATTATGGTTAATTGGGATTATGATTTTTACATATTGCTGGCAACAAATTTCAAAATCAACAACTTGGTTCTTTGTTTGGGATGCCCCAAGAATAGCTACTGATTTATGGACACGCGCTACACCACCTAAGTGGGAATATATATCTCAATTGGGTAAACCTATTTGGGATACTTTGAATATTGCTACACTTGGAACATTATTTGCATTGATAATAGCTGTTCCTGTTGCATTTCTTGCTGCAAGAAATACCACTCCCTCAAGATTTATCATTAGACCAATTGCTTTGCTAATAATTGTTTCAACCCGCTCGATTAATTCACTCATTTGGGCTCTTTTATTAATTGCAATTATTGGGCCAGGAGTTTTTGCTGGAATTATCGCAATTGCGATACGCTCGATTGGTTTTTGTGCTAAACTGCTTTACGAAGCAATTGAAGAAATTGATGCAACTCAAGTTGAAGCTATCAGTGCAACAGGGGCATCTCGTTGGCAGGTTATGGTTTATGGTATCGTACCTCAAATAATGCCTGCTTTTGCTGGTATTTCTGTTTTTAGGTGGGATATCAATATTCGTGAAAGTACTGTTTTGGGTTTAGTTGGTGCTGGTGGCATTGGGTTGCAACTTTCGGCGTCTCTAAATGTGTTGGCTTGGCCACAGGTTTCTCTTATTTTACTTGTTATATTATTAGCTGTTGTTATTTCTGAGTGGGTATCAGCCAAAGTTCGTGGTGCAATCATTTAGAAATTACTAACTTGAATAAAATAGGATAAAATTTTGCAAACCAATGAAGCCTTCTTAGAGTATGAATCTGTACGCCATAGACTTCCCGCCGTGTCTGAAATTGGCCAATGTCTGCATTTGTCAAATTTAGAAGATTTAATAGATGAAATTGATGTATTCTTACTTGATGCTTTTGGTGTTTTAAATATTGGAAATACTGCAATCGAAGGAGTTCCTGAAAGAGTTTCAAAACTTCAAAGTATTGGAAAAAGGGTAATAGTAGTCTCAAATGCTGGTGGTTTTCCTCATGCATTATTAATGAAGAAATATGCTGACTTAGGATACAATTTTGACACAGAAGATGTGATAACGAGCAGAAAAGCACTGTTAAGAGGATTGTCAGAACTTCCAACTCAAAAATATGGTTTAATGGCAACTAAAAGTTTGGGTCGTGCTGACTTAGAAAATATTAATGTAACATATCTTTCTGAAAATATCATTGATTATGATAATTCGGATGCATTTCTTTTACTAGGTAGCGCAGTCTGGACTGAAGATCGTCAAGAAATGTTGTTAGATTCTTTGAAACGCAATTCTCGTCCAGTTTATGTGGGTAACCCAGATATCGTTGCACCCCGTGAAGGAGGATTTTCTGTTGAACCGGGAAGCTTTGCACACAGGGTTGCTGATACGACTGGCATTTCCCCAGTATTTTATGGAAAGCCATTTGGTAATATTTTTGATCTCGCATTTGAAAGGCTAGGTGAATTTGACCCCGAAAGAACAGTTATGGTTGGAGATAGTTTGCATACAGATATATTAGGTGGCCATATCGCGGGTCTTAAAACAGCCCTAGTTGCTGGGCATGGATTTTTTGCAGGTCAAGATATTAAAAAACCTATTGAGATATCTGGAATTAAACCAGATTTTATTTTAGCCAACCCTTAAAGTTAAATTTAAAATATTTATTAGCTAAAAATAAGTTTCATTCTTTTTCTTATTTTTAGAATTAAACTGGCTTACCAAAAACAATTAGAACTGCATATTTTTTTCGCTTACATCCTTGGACTGGGGGAGGGTCTTCACCGGGCTTTAGAGGAAACACATTTTGATTAGCATTTACTGGTGAGCATGTTCCTAATCCATTCTCTGGTGTATATCGTGTAGATCGGCATGGCCCATGTGTTACATTTGCTATAGTTTTATTATCTGAGAGTGACCAAGCTTGTGTTCCGGTGGTGTCTGGAGGCTCAACTGTAAGCAAAGAAATATGTTCTTCACCATTTGTCACATAATACTTACCTGCGGGCATTGGAAACTCTGGAGCTTTCATTATTAATCCGTTTTCGTCTAGCCACCAATCGTCGATATTAAATCTCCAACCTGCAGGAGCAATATTTCCAGCTTTTTGTAAGAGTTTATAAAACCGCAACCATACTCCAATTGGACCGGGATCTATTCTCCACAGCCCCCATGTTTCAGCGCCAGTTCCTGAAGTTGAATTACCTTGTGCAAGTGCAGCAATGTATTGAGTTCTTATTCGTTTAAATTTGGTTTGTGCTAAAGTTTGACTACTTACTCCCACAGTTAGGGAGCTTAACAAAAGTGTAATCCATTTGCGCCTTGTAATATGTGTTATGTTTTTCATTTAAATCTCGTGATAATAAATACTATCTATAATATGTGTCTAATTTCAAATTAGAAAACATAAAATTTTTTTCATATTTACTTATGCGCAGGTTTATAACGTTTGGTTGATGAACCAATTGTCAATTCTGCTTCTAGTAAAATTCCTTGTTTTTCTTGATTAGGGTTGTCTATGGCATCAAGTAAAAGATTTGCACTTTTATACCCAGCTTCTCGTACTGATGATTTTGCTGATGTAAATAATGGAATTTTTCCTTCGTCACGAAAATAAGATAGATCATCGTCAAAAATTAGAACAGAAATATCACGACCAATCTTTAAGTTTTTATCTTCGAGTGCTCGCCTTATCCCAATTGCTAATATTATTGAAGAAGATATAATTGCTGTAGGTGCATTTTTAGCTTCAAGTAATTTCAATGTACTTGTATATCCAAATGGTTCAGTCATATCACCGCTGTAAATTTTTGTTGTGTCAGTATCTAACTGGTTTTTTGTTAATGCTCGAGAATACCCAGCCGCCCGACGCATTGCAAAATCCATATCAGGATTGCCATTAATCAAACCAATGGAATTGTGGCCAAGATCTAATAGAAATTCTGTAGCCCTAAAAAAAGCATTTTCATTATTCACATCAACCCAGTTATAATTTTCTTGAACTCCACTCGAACGACCGTGAACAACAAATGGCAGGCCAAGTTTATTTAACATAGCTATTCTATTGTCATTAATTTTTGGTGCGTGAACCACAACTCCATCAACTGCTGAACGAGCTGCTAAATCTTTATATATTTCAACCTCATCTTCATCTTTTGCTAAAGTAAGCATCAAATCATAATTACCTTCTTTATATCTTTCAGTTGCACCTGCTATGAAGTCTGAGAAGATTGGATTTACCAGTTCATGCTCTTTTGAAGAGCTAATGATATGCGCGATTGTCATAGACTTACCTGATGCTAATCTTTTCGCTCTAGTGTTAGGTAGGTAGTTATATTTTTTTGCTGCTATTTGGACGCGATGACGTGTTTTCTCATTTACTTCTGGAAAGCCATTCAATGCTCTACTCACGGTTGTTTGTGAAAGTTCAAGGATAGACGATAGTTGTTTAAGATTTGTAATGTTTTTCAAAGCGCTTCCAGACCATCAACTCTATTATAATTTTTAGATTAATTTAGATATTAATATATAAAATATATATATCAATAAAGAATTTATATTCTTTTGTCAGTTGACTCTATGCTTGTAATCTGATTATTTTTAGGGATAATTCAAAGCGCTTTGAATGCTGGACAGAAATGTCCTGCTTGCAAACTGTAAACAAATATGCAGATCTATTAAGGATTATCGAAAGAAAATGTTCTATAGCCTATTTTCTGGGGATTTATAATTAACACTATTGGGAGGTACTATATGTCTTTAACAAAAAAATATTTAAGTTTAACAGCTTTTACTGCAGCATCTTTTGCTTTTGCAAGTTTTGCACAGGCAGACGTTTGTGATACACCGTCAAAATTAGGTGATATTGGGAATTTTGCTGGTGAAGTTATTACCGTTGCCGGATCTATGGAAGGCAAAGATGAAGAAATGTTAGTCAACACAGTCAGTTGCTTCGAGAAAGCGACTGGTGCCGTTGTAAAGTATTCAGGTTCACGTGATTTTGCTGCGTTAATTGTTGCAGATTTACGATCTAATAACGCACCTAATATATCAATCTTTCCTCAACCTGGTCTAGCCGGTGATATGGCAAAAGAAGGCCATTTGGTTCCACTTGGTGATGAGTTAGCATCATGGATGACTAACAACTATGGTGCTGGATCATCATGGGTAGATCTTGGAACTTATTCTGATGCATCAGGTAAAAAAGATTTCTACGGTTTTGCTTACAAAATGGATCTAAAATCATTGGTTTGGTATTCACCAGAACAATTTGAAGATAATGGATATGAAATTCCAACAACAATGGAAGGTCTTATTGAGCTATCTGATCAAATGGTAGCTGACGGTAATACACCTTGGTGTATTGGTGTTGAGTCAGGAAATGCTACTGGATGGACAGCAACAGATTGGATGGAAGATTTAATGTTGCGCACAGCTTCACCTGAGAAGTATGATATGTGGGTATCAAATGAACTACCTTTCAATAGTCCTGAAGTATTAAATGCAATGGAGGTTTATGGGCAGTTCTCAAGAAACGATGATTATGTTGCTGGTGGAGCTTCCTCAGTTGCTACAACATTCTTTGGTGATGCTCCAAAAGGATTATTTTCATCACCTGCAAGTTGCTTAATGCACCGCCAGGCATCATTTATACCGGCTTTCTTTCCTAAAAAAGGTGAAGAAGTTGCGAATGGAGAAGCAGACTTCTTTTATTTTCCACCATATGAGTCAGCAAATTTAGGTAATCCTGTACTAGGTGCGGGGACTTTATGGACTATGACAAAAGATTCACCTGCAACACGTGCATTCTTTGAGTTTATGACTGAAGCATCAGCACATGAAGCATGGATGTCACAAGGAACTTTCCTTACTGCTCATAAAGGCGCAGATTTATCTGCTTACGCAACACCAGCATTGCGCAAACAAGGTGAAATTCTTTCTAATGCAACGACATTCCGTTTTGATGCATCAGATTTAATGCCTGGTGCAATCGGTGCAGGAGCTTTTTGGTCAGAAATGACAGCTTTTGCTAATGGTCAGGACGCAAAAACAACTGGTGACAATATTCAGGCAGCTTGGGATGCCATAAAGTAATATTGCTAAATAAAAAAATTGGAGCGCAGAGTTCTCTTTGCGCTTCTTTTTATTATATCATTAGAAGACATTATTTAATAAAATTTGGGCATTAATATGAGATCGTTAAAACCAGTAATAGCAAGTAATGGTTTCGCAATATTGCTTACTGTTGTTTTTTTATTACCCATAACAGCTATATTCCTTTTTGTATTTACAACCCCAATTGACACTATGCTTGCTAAGTTTGGTCTCTGGTTGCATGCTGTAAATGAATGGTCTTTCTCTGAATTTGATACAGAAGAAAGATTTTCAAAAATTGGTTTTGCAATTCGATCAGTAATTATTGCAGTTGGCATTTCATTTCTGTACTTTTGGATTACAAATTGGCTAAATATGAACCTTGCGATGTACAGAGAGAAAACATCAATAGGTAGGCAATCAAATATAGTTGAGTCAATTCAACCTTGGATTTTTGTAGGTCCAACTCTTGTTTTGTTATTATTATTTTTACTTGTTCCAGCTCTTTCTACATTAAGTCTATCATTTCAAGAGTCTGACGGTACTTTGTCTTCTCGTAATTATGCGTTTTTATGGGACTCAAGTGCACTTGGCTATCTTCAATTCCGATTGGCAATGCGAAATAGTCTGATGTGGTTAATTTTAGTTCCTTCTGTATGTATTATCTTAGGGTTGTTAATTGCTGTATTGGCAGACTCAGTGCGATGGGGGGTAATAGCAAAAACATTTATTTTTGTACCACTCGCGATATCTTTTGTCGGGGCAGCAGTAATTTGGCGAAACATATTTGCTGGTGGTGGCATTGAAGCTCTTGAAACTATAAATGGCTCAACTCCATCTTATCAAATTGGTCTTCTTAAGTCTCTTTTGGGTCATACGGCTGAATATAATGAACCACTTTATAGTTTAAAGTTCTGGGGAAATTTTTTCTTGATGTGGATATTAGTTTGGGTTCAAACCGGGTTTGCAATGGTTATTTTTTCAGCAGCATTGAGGGGTGTTCCAGAGGACACAATTGAGGCTGCAACTATTGATGGAGCCAATCCATTTCAAATGTTTTTTAGAGTAAAACTTCCACAAATATACTCCACAGTTTTAGTTGTATGGACTACATTGGTTATATTAGTTCTTAAAGTTTTCGATATTCCATATGCATTATCTGCAAATGATGACGATAAATTACTACTTGCCACAATGATGGAAAATGCACGAAATAATTGGTCAATTGGTGGAGATAATGTTGATAATCTTTATGCTGCAATAGCCGTGATGTTGATGCTGACTGTTGTGCCAAATATGGTTTTCAATGGTTGGCGCATTAGGCGTGAACAAAAAGAGCTTGGTAATTGAGGTATTTGAAAAATGATAACTAAATCACTAAGTCATTTTGTTTTAGGTTTAATAGTCTTTATATGGATAGTACCATTTATTGCACTGGTTTCGACTTCACTCCGTTCAGAAACAGAAGCTAAAACTGCAGGTTTTTGGACAGCTTTTACACCTACTGAATTAGGTCATAGATTTAGCACTCATGATAAAAGTGAGAAAATTGAAATATTTACCATGAATGGAAACATATTTGAGAGACTAAACAAAGATAAAGAAAGTTTTATCATATCTGGTGAGATAAAATCGATTTTAATTAAACAAAGGATTGCTGACCCTGAAAAGCCTGGAAAAACAAAATTAATTAGAAAACTTGTGCCTGCAGGTGAAGTTATGAATGTTCGAGGAGGAGATTTTGTATTCTCGAAAAATGGAGATTTTTCTTGGTCATTTTCTGAAAAAACATTACCAAAACCAAAAAAATTGGATGTTTTTATAGATCAAAACCCAATCTTTGGAACAGATGCTTATATTGAAGTTTTATTTGATAATAAAAATGTACCCAATGCACTGATATCTTCATTCATAGTAACTATACCTGCAACAATAATTCCTATCACTATTGCAGCATTTGCGGCCTATGCATTTGCTTGGATGCAATTTCCGGGGCGTGATTGGCTATTTGTTATTGTAGTATCCTTGATGGTGGTGCCAACGCAATTAGCATTTTTACCAATATTACAAGGGTTTAGTGGAATTGCTTCATGGGCCACAGCTTTAAATCAATGGGTTACTGATTGTGAGTTAACTGATAGCTGCCAAGTGGCTTCTAAATCATTTGCAAGTTTATGGATTACCCATACAGCCTTTGGCCTCCCATTGGCCATTTATTTGCTGCGAAACTATATTGTAGGATTGCCAAAAGAACTTCTCCAGAGTGCACGTATTGATGGTGCAAGTCATTTGCAAATTTTTACTCGTTTAATAATACCACTTTCTGTTCCTGCATTGGCATCGTTTAGTATTTTTCAATTTCTATGGGTATGGAACGATCTAATTGTTGCATTATACATCGGTCCAAATAATGCATCAGATTTAGTTTTTCCAATTCGACTCCAAAAACAGCTTGGAACATTTAAGGATCAATTGCATCTCTTGAACGCTTCAGCAGTTATTTCTATGATTGTTCCAGTTTTAGTTTTCTTATCAATGCAAAGATATTTCATCCGAGGATTACTTGCCGGATCTGTTAAGGGAGGATGATAGATGTCTGATTTGAAGTGGTGGGAAACGGCCGTCATATACCAAATTTACCCACGATCTTTCCAGGATTCTAATGGTGATGGAGTAGGTGATCTGCCAGGTATAACATCACGGCTTGAATATATATCAAACTTATGTGTGGATGCTATTTGGATAAGCCCATTTTTTGAATCACCTCAGAAAGATTTTGGATATGATGTATCGGATTATTGTAATATAAATCCAGAATATGGGACGCTTAAAGATTTTGATATATTAATCGCAAAAGCTCATAGTTTAGGCTTGCGTTTGATGATAGATATTGTTCCTGCCCATTGTTCTGAGGCGCATTCCTGGTTTCAAGAAAGCCGTAAATCAAGGAATAATCCCAAATCTGATTGGTTTCATTGGGTTGACCCTTTGCCAGATGGGTCAGCTCCAACTAATTGGTTGTCTTTTTTTGGAGGCCAAGCTTGGTCATGGGAACCACTCAGGCAACAATATTATCTACATAATTTTTTGCCAAGTCAGCCAAACTTAAATCATGCTAACCATGAAGTTTGTGAAGCATTTGAGAATATTGCTAAGTTTTGGTTTGACCGAGGAGTTGATGGGTTTCGTATGGATGCTGTTCATACAATAAATGCTGATAAACCGCCCTACAAAAACAATCTTGCAAAACCCAATTTTAAAACAGGAATTTTACCACAAGAACAACAACCATTTTTTCGCCAATTACATGACACCGCTCAACTTAATCAGAATTCAATTCAAGGCTTTATTGAAAAATTTAGAAAGGTTGCCGATAGTTATGAGGGTGATCGATTTCTGATGGGTGAATTACATGGTGATGATCCCGTATCAGCAAGTAAATCATTTACAGCAAGAGGTCGCTTGCATGCTACTTATAACTTTAATTTACTGGAATGGGCTGGATTAAGTGTTGAAGGTATAAGATCTGCAATAGCATCTGCAATTGATGCTTTTAATGGAACTGGCCGACTTGCATTTGCATTTTCTAATCATGATGTACCTAGATCGGCAACCCGTCAATTAGATGCTTTAGGTTTAAAGCAAGATCAGCAAGAGGCACTTCAATTGCTTCTATTGAAGCTAGAAGTTTGTTTAATTGGGTCTACATGCATTTTCCAAGGAGAAGAGTTAGCATGTGCAGATGTTCAAGATATTCCCCTTGATTTAATGCAAGATCCGTGGGGAAAGGAATTTTCACCAGTATTTTTGGGGCGAGACACATGTCGAACACCAATGGTATGGAGCAAGGAAAGTAATAGTTGGGGTGATTTTTCAACTGCAGATAAAACTTGGCTGCCAATATCTAAAGAACATCTTGAAAGAGCGGGAATTGATGAGATGAATAGACCTGAATCTGTTTATAACCAATTTTCCTCCTTCCTTAAATGGCGTAAAACTCAGCCAGCAATTATGGAAGCAAATACTATGGAATTAATAAATAGCAGAGATCATCAAATAATTTTTGATAGGATATCAAATAATCAATCTCTTAGATGCTGTTTTGATTTTAATACTTTAACTACATCTTTTTCGGAGAATTAAATGGCTCAAGTTGAATTAAGAGGCGTAAATAAATCTTTTGGTAAAACTGAAGTTATTCGCAATGTTGAATTGGAAATTAATAAAGGTGAATTTGTCGTTTTTGTTGGACCTTCAGGATGTGGAAAGTCAACTCTCCTGAGATTGATTTCTGGTTTAGAAACATTGAGCAGTGGTGATATAGTTATAGCTGATAACATTGTTTCAGATTTGCCTCCCTCAAAAAGAGGTATTGCGATGGTTTTTCAATCCTATGCTCTTTATCCGCATATGACAGTTTTTCACAACATGGCCTTTTCATTAGACCTGCAGGGGGTTGCAAAAAAAGAAATCAAAGAGAGAGTTGAAGCTGCTGCCAAGATATTACAAATGGAAGAATTGCTAGATAGGCGGCCTGCTGCTTTGTCGGGAGGGCAAAGGCAAAGAGTTGCAATTGGTAGAGCCATAGTAAGAAATCCAGACGTATTTCTATTTGATGAACCTCTATCAAATTTAGATGCGGCACTGAGGCATGATACTAGGGTTGAAATAGCAAGGTTGCATTCCCAATTAGGAGCAACAACAATTTATGTGACCCATGATCAAGTTGAAGCAATGACACTTGCAGATAAAATTGTCGTTTTAAAGGATGGTGAAGTCATGCAAGTTGGGACACCGATGAAACTATTTAACTCACCTGAAAATGAGTTTGTTGCTGGATTTTTAGGGTCTCCTAAAATGAATTTTTTTAGTGGATATTTAAATAATATATCAGAAAATCGTACAAAAGGTGTATTTCAAGGAGATACGTATAAAGTTGATGGAATAAGACTCGTGTCACAAGACAAGGGTGTTGGTGACAACATAAAGCTAGGCGTTAGACCACAACATTTATATTTGGATAAAAATGGTCCAATTAAGGGTAAGGTAATATTAGTTGAGCAATTAGGTACTGAAATTATAATTGAATTAGAAACATCTGATAATATATTTTTTAGATTTACCTCACCAGAAAACCCTAATCTAACAATTGGTCAATCTGCTAGTTTTAATTTTAAAGCAGAATTTGCACATCTATTCTGAATATTTATCGATATTGAATTTATAAAATTTACCATTTGATAAATTTTTTGAATGGATGTAACCTGATTCCAACATTTATTAATTTTGGGAGGCATTAATGGCGCATTCAATTTCTTCATCGGGTATAGTATCAGGTCGTCTTGATGATGATTTGTTAAATAAGAATTTTGAAGACCTTCATGCACCTTTGTCTAATCATGAAGCATTGGTAGCTTCTGATAGGTGTTATTTTTGTCATGATGCGCCTTGTATGACAGCTTGTCCAACATCAATAGACATTCCGTTGTTTATTCGACAAATAGCAACTGGTACAACTGATGCGTCTGCAAAAACTATTCTTTCACAGAATATCCTAGGTGGAATGTGCGCTCGCGTTTGTCCAACTGAGACTCTTTGTGAAGAAGCATGTGTCCGTGAAGTTTCGGAAGGTAAGCCAGTAGAAATTGGTCGATTACAAAGATTTGCTACAGATAACCTAATGGCAAAAAATATTCATCCTTTTTCAAGGGATTCAAATTCTGGCAAGAAAGTTGCTGTAATTGGTGCTGGCCCGGCAGGATTAGCTTGTGCACACAAACTAGCAACATTAGGGCACGAAATTACTATTTATGAAGCTAGAGAGAAAGGTGGGGGTCTAAATGAATTTGGTATCGCTGCCTACAAATCAATTGATAATTTCGCCCAAAAAGAACTTGACTGGCTTTTATCTATAGGTGGAATAAAAATTGAATATGGTAAAGAGATTGGATCTGAAATTAATTTGGATCAATTACAATCTGATTATGATGCAATCTTTATTGGTATGGGCTTATCTGGAGTGAATTCTCTTCGATGTGAAGGAGAAGACTTACAAAATGTTGATGATGCTGTGAGTTTTATATCAGACTTAAGACAGGCAGATAGTTTTTCAAATGTTAAAGTTGGTAGAAATGTTGTCGTAATTGGGGGTGGAATGACTGCAGTTGATGCAGCAGTTCAGTCTAAACTTTTAGGCGCACAGAATGTATCCCTTGTTTATAGACGAGGTAAAGAAGATATGAGTGCTTCTGTTTACGAACAAGAGCTTGCTACATCTAAGGGTGTACGTATTATATATAATGCGACACCGTTAGAAATTTCGGGAAATGAGTCATTAATGGATGTAAAGTTTGGGTATACTGAAACAATTAAAAGTCAATTAAAACAGACTGGTGAGACGTTTAGTTTACCTGCAAACCAGGTCCTCAAGGCAATTGGCCAAAATTTATCTAATCAATCTGATACATTGAAAATAATAGATGGAAAAATTAACGTTAATGAACACGGTCAAACAAATATATCAAATATATGGGCTGGTGGTGATTGCGCAATTGGAGGCGATGACCTCACTGTAACAGCTGTAGCTCAAGGGCGTGATGCAGCAGTTCACATTAACACTCAACTAATGAAATAGAATAGGAAAGAAGGTACATAATATGGCAGATCTTACCAGTAATTTTGTTGGCATAAAATCACCAAATCCCTTTTGGCTAGCTTCAGCACCACCGACGGATAAGGAATATAATGTTAGGCGTGCATTCGAAGCAGGTTGGGGTGGCGTAGTTTGGAAAACGCTTGGATCTGAGGGGCCACCAATAGTCAATGTTAATGGACCCAGATATGGTGTGGTTCATGGTGCCGATAGAAGAGTTTTAGGATTAAACAATATTGAACTAATAACCGACAGAGATTTGTTTAAAAATCTTGATGAAATTAAAAGAGTAAAAAAAGATTATCCAGATCGTGCTATTGTAGTTTCAATAATGGTTCCGTGTGAAGAAGAAGCTTGGAAAACTATTTTGCCGCTTGTCGAAGAAACTGGTGCAGATGGAATTGAACTGAATTTTGGTTGTCCTCATGGAATGGCTGAGCGAGGTATGGGATCAGCAGTTGGTCAAGTGCCAGAATATGTTGAAATGGTCACAAGCTGGTGCAAAAAATATTATTCAAAACCAGTTATTGTGAAACTCACACCAAATATTTCGGATATCAGAAAACCTGCAGCCGCAGCACAAGCTGGTGGTGCAGATGCAGTTTCACTCATAAATACAATTAGTTCAATTATTTCAGTTGATTTAGATGTAATGGCACCTAACCCAACAATTGATGGTAAGGGAACACATGGAGGCTATTGTGGGCCTGCAGTTAAACCTATTGCTATGAATATGGTTGCTGAAATAGCGCGCAATCCTGAAACAGCAAATTTGCCTATCTCTGGAATAGGAGGAATAACTAGTTGGAGAGACGCAGCAGAATATATGGTTTTAGGATGTGGAAATGTACAAGTATGTACTGCAGCCATGACGTATGGCTTCAAAATAGTTCAAGAAATGATTAGTGGCTTATCACAATGGATGGATGAAAAAGGTTATGCCTCAACTGAAGATTTTGTTCGTCAGGCTGTTCCAAATGTAACAGATTGGCAATATTTGAACTTGAATTATGTATCTAAAGCATCAATTAATCAAGACGATTGCATAAGTTGTGGGCGCTGTTACGCCGCATGTGAAGATACATCTCATCAAGCAATATCAATGACTGAAGATCGAAAATTTAGTGTGATTGATGCTGAATGTGTTGCGTGTAATTTATGCGTCGAGGTCTGCCCTGTTGAAAATTGCATAACAATGGTTCAACAAGAGCCAGGTATAATTGATCCACGTACAAATAAAGTTGTTGAAGAGAAACATGGTGACTGGACTACTCATCCAAATAACCCAAGTGTTTTTGCAGCTGAATAAAGATCTTTTATGACTTCAGAGGTTAAAGGGCATCTTGCAATGCTTTGCTTTTCAGCATTCATTGCGGGGTCATTTGCGCTTGGAAGTATGATTTCTAACAATTTATCTCCACTTATTGTTACGGTAATTAGGTTTATGATTACCGCACTTTTTTTAGGTGGACTAATTTATTTCACACAAACTATTAAAAAAATATATTTTATATCGCCATGGCGATATCTGTTTTTGGGCTTATGTGTAACTTTATATTTCGTATTAATGTTTGAAGCATTGAAAACCTCTTCTGCAATTTCTTTATCTGTAGAGTTTACTATGGCACCATTTATCAGCGGTTTGTTTGGTTACTTTCTTCTTGGTCAAAAAATAAATCTAAGAATATTTATTGCTCTAGTTATTGGCGCCATTGGTGCGATTTGGGTTATCTTTAACGGTGATATAAGCCACCTTTTGGATTTTAGAATTGGCCGTGGAGAGCTTCTTTTCTTTATTGGAATGTCTTTTTATGCACTTCATGTCCCTCTGGTTAGAAAATTAAATTATAACGAGCCACCACTTATTTTTACATTTGGCATAATAGTTGCAGCACTGTTCATCTCATTTGTTTTTTCTTTTGGAGAAATTATGAATGCAAACTTTAAATCAATCACAAAATATGACTTCTTTATAATTTTATACTTGGCTATATTTGCGAGTGCCGCAACATTCTTATTGATCCAATATGCCGCTCTTAAATTACCATCTGTAAAGGTAATGGCACATACTTACTTAACTCCAACTTGGGTAATAGTTTGGTATATTTTTATGGGAAAAGATGGTCCATTAGCTTCAGATTACATCGGAATATCTTTTACTATAATTGCTTTATTTCTTTTGTTGAAAGAACAAACAGGAAATTAGTTTATGGCATGAGCATTGTGCTGAACATTTTCTTTAAAAATGGAGCCGCAGTATCAAATGGGTCAATAGTCTCATCATTCAGTACTGAACGCACTTGAATATCAAAATCAGCGTAGTGTTGCGTTGTTGCCCATATTGAAAAAAATAAGTGATGAGGGTCAACTTCTGCAATTTTGCCTTGAGCAGCCCATTTTCTTATAATTTTTGCTTTTTCAGAAACTAAATCTTTAAGTGAGCCTTGTAATTCAGGAAGAACATGTGGGGCTCCTTGTAATATTTCATTGGCAAAAAGTTTACTTTCTCTTGGAAAATCACGGGCCATATTCAATTTTTGTTCAATGTACTTACAAATCTCTTCAACAGGGGGATTATTTTCATTTATTTCATGTAAAGGCGCTAACCATGTTTTAAGTAATTTTTCTAATAAGGATATATGAATAGCTTCTTTGTTATCAAAGTAATAAAGTATATTTGGTTTTGATAGATTTGCTCGATTTGCAATCATATCAATAGTTGAACCTCTAAAGCCAAAATCTGAGAAAACATCTAAAGCAGCTTCTAGGATCACATCAGTCTTTTGACGTTGTATCCGAGTTGTTTTTTTTGTTGTTTCTGATCTGGCCATTAAATTTATACCTATTTGATATCAAGTTGGTGAAAGTCCAACACCTTTAAGTATTATTGTCTTAACTGATAATTTAGCAGTCTGCCACTGCGTATCTGAAAAAGGTTCACCAGAATTTAATGTCTCTATTTGGTGTGCAAAATCTGCATAATGCTGTGTTGTTGACCAAATCATATATAAGAGATGTTCTGGGTCTATTGCATCCATTTCACCATCATTTATCCATCTTTGTATATGTTTGCTCCTGTCTTTGGACCATTCCTTCAATTGTCCTTCCAAATAGTCTTGAATGATTGGCGCCCCTTGAATTATTTCTGATGCCCAAACTTTTGAGCCATATGGATGGCTACGAGCAAGATCCATTTTTTTATCAATATATCTGCTTAAAGCTTCACGAGGGCCGAGCTCTGTATCAAAGGCTGATGCAGCTTCCATCCATATATCAAATATATTGTAAACAACTTGTCTATATATATCCTGCTTCGTTTTAAAATAATAATGCACATTTGCTTTTGGAAGGTTTGCAACGTCAGCAATTAGTTGTGTTGTTGCACCTGCGAATCCAGCTTCAGCAAATACTTTTTCAGCTGCATCAAGAATAACTCTTTGGTTTTGTGAACGTTTTGCAAATTTTTGAAAAGAGACTGTATTATCTTTCATTTGTTTCTCCAAAAAAAAACTTGACCGTTTGGTCAGTAATGTTCAATAATTGACCATACAGTCAAAAAAAGCTGTCAGTCAAGTCAGCGCCAAAAGAGGAAAAATAAAATGCCTGCACTAAATTCCAATTTGCGTATTAATGGAGATAGACTCTGGGACAGCCTAATGGAGATGGCAAAAATAGGACCTGGAATTGCAGGTGGAAACAATCGACAAACCTTAACTGATGAAGACGCTGAAGGGCGTACACTTTTTCAAAATTGGTGTGAGTCTGCAGGTTGCACGATGGGTTTAGACCAAATGGGCAATATGTTTGCTACTAGGCCTGGATCAGATCCTGAGGCTTTACCCGTTTATGTTGGCTCGCATCTTGATACACAACCAACGGGTGGAAAATATGATGGCATACTTGGAGTGTTGGGTGGGTTAGAAATCATCAATACACTGAATGATCTTAATATTAAAACAAAACATCCTATTGTTGTTACAAATTGGACAAATGAAGAGGGTACTCGGTATGCTCCACCAATGTTGGCATCAGGAGTGTTTGGCGGGGTTCATACACAAGAATGGGCATATGATAGAGTAGATGCAGATGGCAAAAGATTTGGAGATGAATTGGTTAGAATAGGGTGGCGTGGTGATGAAAAAGTTGGAGAAAGAAAAATGCATGCATTTTTTGAACTTCATATTGAGCAGGGACCAATACTTGAAGCTGAAAATAAAGATATTGGTGTTGTTACTCATGGCCAAGGTCTATCTTGGACTGAGATTACAATAATTGGTAAAGATAGTCATACAGGTTCAACACCTATGCATATGAGAAAAAATGCAGGACTTGCCATGGCTAGAATCTTAGAAAATGTTGATGAAATAGCCTTGTCTCATGCTCCTCATGCAGTTGGTGCGGCTGGCCATATAGATGTTTATCCAAATTCGAGAAATGTTATTCCAGGAAAAGTGGTTTTTACAGTTGATTTAAGATCACCTGAACTAGCAGTTATAGATGATATGGAACAACGCTTAATGTCAGGTGCTAAGAAAATATGTGATGATATGGGACTAGAAGTATCTTTTGAAAAAGTTGGAGGCTTTGATCCAGTGACTTTTGACGAGAAATGCGTGTCATCAATCCGAAATGCTGCAGAAAGAATGGGTTACAGCCACATGAATATAATTTCAGGTGCTGGTCATGATGCATGTTGGATTAACGGTGTAGCGCCATCCGCAATGGTAATGTGCCCATGTGTCGATGGATTAAGCCATAATGAAGCTGAAGACATATCAAAAGAATGGGCTGTAGCGGGTGCAGATGTATTGATGCATGCAGTGATTGAAACAGCAGAAATTTTAACTTGATGAGTGAAAAAATATTTTCAAATATTAGTTGGGGGAATAGATAATGACAAAAGTTATAAAAGGTGGAACAGTTTGTACTGCTGATCGAGCATATAAAGCTGATGTGTTAATTGAAGATGAAATAATTAAGCAAATTGGCCAAGATTTAAAAGGGGATGAATATATTGATGCTGAAGGTGCATATGTAATTCCTGGAGGGATTGATCCTCATACCCATTTAGAAATGCCTTTTATGGGCACTACAGCTGCTGAAACATTTGAAACTGGAACATGGGCAGCTGCGTGTGGTGGTACAACAATGATTGTTGATTTTTGCCTACCAGGCGCTGATGGTAGTATTAAGAATGCAATAAATGAATGGCATCGAAAATCAACCCCTCAGATTTGTTCAGATATTGGTTATCACATGGCGATTACTGATTGGAATGAAAATGTATTTGATGAAATGAAAAACGCAGTAGAAATGGGCGTAAATAGCTTCAAACATTTTATGGCATATAAGGGTGCTCTAATGATTGAAGATGATGAAATGTTTGCTAGCTTCAAAAGATGTGGTGAATTAGGTGCATTGCCAATGGTTCATGCTGAAAATGGGGACTTAGTAGCTGAATTACAACAAAAATATTTTGACCAAGGTATTACTGGTCCAGAAGGCCATGCATACTCAAGACCACCTGAGCTAGAGGGTGAGGCTGCAAATCGTGCTATTACAATAGCCGATACAGCTGGTGTGCCTTTGTATATAGTCCATGTTTCATGTGAACAAACCCATGAAGCCATTAGACGTGCAAGGCAAAAAGGTATGAGGGTTTATGGTGAGCCTTTAATTCAATTTTTGACTTTAGATGAATCGGAATATTTTAATAAAGATTGGGATCATGCTGCCCGACGAGTAATGAGTCCACCGTTTAGATCAAAGGATCATCAAGATAGTTTATGGGCTGGGCTGCAATCTGGATCATTGCAAGTTGTGGCAACTGATCATGCAGCTTTCAATACGGAGCAAAAACGCGCTGGTAGAAATGATTTTAGAATAATACCAAATGGGTCAAATGGACTAGAGGAGCGTCTAGCTGTCTTGTGGACTGAAGGAGTGGAAACAGGCCGACTTACGCCTGAAGAGTTTGTTGCAGCAACATCAACAAATGTTGCAAAGATTTTAAACATTTATCCTAAAAAAGGTGCGATAGTTGAAGGTGCAGATGCGGATATTGTTGTATGGGACCCTAAAATTACTAAAACTATTAGTCCTAGCAATCATCATTCAATACTTGATTATAATGTTTTTGAGGGCTTTGAAGTTAAAGCACAAGCACGCTACACTTTAAGTCGTGGTGATGTTATTTGGGCTTGGGGGCAAAATAGTCAGCCACAACCAGGACGTGGTAGATTTGTTCCAAGACCTGCCTTTCCGTCAGCACAAGTGGCTTTGAGTAGATGGAAATCATTAAATTCACCGCGTCAAATTATGCGTGATCCTCTTAATATCCCAGCAGGTATTTAAATGAATGAAAGTGTAATATCAGCAACTGACCTTTCGCTTACATTTGAAACTAATGATGGTCCAGTTCACGCTCTTCAAGATATTAATCTTGATATAGAAAAGGGTGAATTTGTTTCATTTATTGGGCCATCTGGGTGTGGTAAGACTACTTTATTGCGTGTCATTGCTGACTTAGAAACACCAAGTAAAGGTGTTATTAAAGTAAATGACATGGCTGCATCAGAAGCTCGAATGGAGAGGGCATATGGTTATGTTTTTCAAGCCGCTGGCCTTTATCCGTGGCGAACAATTGGAGGAAATATTAAATTACCTCTTGAAATAATGGGCTATAATAAGCTTGAACAAAAAGAACGCGTATCTCGTGTTTTAGAACTTGTCGAATTATCTGGATTTGATAAAAAATTCCCTTGGCAATTATCTGGTGGAATGCAACAACGCGCAAGTATAGCACGAGCGCTTGCGTTTGATGCAGATATATTACTTATGGATGAACCATTTGGTGCATTAGATGAAATTGTCAGAGACCATTTGAACGAACAATTATTGAAACTATGGTCAACTACAAAAAAAACAATTGGATTTGTTACACATTCCATTCCAGAGGCAGTCTTTTTATCTTCTAAGATTGTTGTAATGTCGCCAAGGCCTGGAAGAATTTCTAAGATAATCAAAAGCAATTTACCTTCTGAGAGAACATTAGAAATACGAGACAGTAAAGAGTTTTTAGATATTGCTGCTCAAGTTCGAGATGAATTACGCAAAGGTTCATCTGATGAATAAAGTAAAAGATTTTTGGAGTTTAGTAGGGCCTGTATTTACCATCCTCATTGCAATTACAGCAATTTGGTATGCTTCAGCGGTATGGTTAAATTCTGCTTGGGCATATGATAAAGCGAAACGTGCTAATGTTACTATTTCATTTTCTGAAATGGTAACTGACACTATGATGCAAGAAAAACCATTATTACCTTCACCACATCAGGTAATTAAAGAAATTTACAAAACGACAGTTTTAAAAAAAGTAACTTCAAAAAGATCTTTGATTTGGCATGGGTGGATTACATTATCTGCAACATTATTGGGATTTGCGTTTGGGACAGCTTTAGGTATTTTATTAGCTGTTGGAATTGTATTCAGTAAATCAATGGATATGTCGGTTATGCCATGGGTTATTACAAGTCAAACTATTCCAATACTTGCAATTGCTCCAATGATTATTGTTGTTTTAAACGCAATTGGTGTTTCTGGATTGTTACCTAAAGCAATAATATCAATGTATCTATCATTTTTCCCAGTTGTTGTTGGAATGGTCAAAGGGCTTAGATCACCAGACCAAATGCAGTTAGACCAAATGCGGACGTGGAGTGCCCCCAAGACAACTTCGTTTTGGAAATTACGTCTACCAAGTTCAATGCCCTATTTATTTGCTTCACTCAAAATTGGAGTAGCTGCATCATTAGTTGGAGCAATAGTAGGAGAATTACCTACTGGTGCTGTCGCTGGTTTGGGCGCGCGATTACTTGCAGGAAGTTATTATGGGCAAACTATTCAGATTTGGAGTGCTTTGATATGCGCTGCAATTCTTGCGGCAAGTTTAGTTGCAATAATTGGTGTAATTGAAAGAATTACTCTTCGCAGAATGGGGATACAAATATGACTTGGGTATTTGCAGCTCTATTAACTTGGATTGTCTTATGGGTAATAAATATTCAACTTGCAAAAATAGAAGCAAATAGATTTATAAATTTGCTTGTCCCTGCATTATTTGGATTTTCTATTTTAATTCTTTGGGAGGGGTTTGTACGTGGCTTTAATATAAGCCCAATTTTATTACCTCCACCTAGTGCTATTGCAGTGCGTTTTTCTGGCAGCATGAGTATTTTATGGGAAGATTTTGTTCAAACATTTATAAAAGGTGCACTATCTGGCTACGTGATAGGTTGTTCAGCAGCTTTTATAACTGCAGTAGCAGTAGATAAATCAAATTTCTTGAAAAGAGGGCTCTTGCCAGTTGGAAATTTTGTGGCTGCTTTGCCAATAATTGGAATGGCGCCTATATTGGTTATGTGGTTTGGATTTGATTGGCACTCAAAAGCGGCTGTAGTTGTTGTAATGGTATTTTTTCCAATGCTTGTAAACACAGTTGCAGGTTTGAATGCGAAAGATAATATTCAGCATGATTTGATGAAAACTTATGGTGCCAGTTATTGGCAGAACTTATTAAAATTGAATTTACCGGCTGCAATGCCGTTTATATTTAATGGATTAAAAATTTGTACAACTTTGGCTTTAATTGGGGCTATAGTTTCGGAGTTTTTTGGTTCTCCAACAAGGGGAATGGGCTTTCGAATTTCAACTGAAGTTGGACGATTATCGCTCGATATGGTTTGGGCGGAAATAACTGTGGCGGCATTTGCAGGGTCGGCATTTTATGGGTTGATGGCCCTAATCGAGAAGGGCGTAACCTTCTGGCATCCATCACAAAGAAAATAAATTTTTAACAAGGAGAAAAATTATGAAAAATATTTTCAAGATAGCACTTGCAGGTGCTTTTATGCTTAGTGCACCCGTTGCCAAAGCAGATGATGTAACTCTTCAATTGAAGTGGGTTACCCAAGCGCAATTTGCTGGATATTATGTTGCGTTAGATAAGGGCTTTTATAAAGATGAAGGACTAAATGTAACAATTAAACCTGGTGGACCAGATGTTGCTCCAGCTCAAGTAATTGCAGGTGGCGGCGCAGATGTGGTTCTTGATTGGATGCCATCAGCATTAGCATCTCGTGAAAAAGGTCTTGATTTAGTAAACATAGCTCAGCCATTCAAATCATCTGGCATGTGGCTCACATGTAGAAAAGATGCTGGCATATCATCACCTGCTGATTTTGCTGATAAAACATTAGGAGTTTGGTTCTACGGCAATGAATTCCCGTTCCTTAGCTGGATGAGCAAACTTGGATTGAAAACTGATGGATCCGCCGGCGGAGTTACAGTGCTAAAGCAAGGATTTAATGTAGACCCAATTCTTCAAGGACAGGCAGCATGTGTGTCAACTATGTCTTATAATGAATATTGGCAGGTAATTGATGCAGGTTTATCTGCGGATGACCTAGTTGTATTTAAGTATGAAGATGAGGGCGTTTCAACATTAGAAGATGGAATGTATGTTTTAGGTGAAAACTTAAAAGATGCTGCATTTAAAGATAAGATGGTTCGGTTTGTTAGAGCATCTATGAAAGGCTGGAAGTACGCAGAGGAAAATGTAAATGAAGCAGCAGATATCGTTTTAGACAATGACGCTTCAGGTGCACAAACAGAAAAACATCAAAGACGAATGATGTCAGAAGTTAGTAAACTTACTGCGGGTTCAAACGGTGCATTAGACTCTATGGATTATCAAAGAACTGTTGACTCACTGTTAAACGGTGGTTCAGATCCAGTTATCACGAAAGCTCCAGAGGGTGCATGGACATCTGAAATTACAGACGTAGCATTAAATTAATAAAACTTTGGAAAGTAGGGAAACCTACTTTCCAACCCCTATATATATAATAATTTTAAAAACATAACTCATTAAGATTACTAATTAATAAATCTTAATGAAAAAACATTCATAAGATTAGTTTACTATATTGATTGAAAGCTGTTTAAATGTCTTTGGTGAAAATAGTTTCCGCATTAATCAAGAAAGCTAATGAATGAGTATTTTGCTAGAAAACTTCTACATAATCGGATTTGTTTTTTTAGGAATATTAATTTTATTTTCCAACCGGAGAAAGGGGATGCCTACTGAAAATAATTCAACTGGCTATGAAGATAAAATAAATATTTTAGAATCTGAAATAAGAGCCTCAGACAAAGAAGCAGCAAAGTACACAGCCCTGGCTGATGAACGAAAAGCAGAAGTTGACCGTTTAAATCAAGATTTGTCAAAATTACGTAGCAAACTGGATCTTGAAAATGAAGAAAAAACTAATTTATCGAACAAGGTCTCTGAGTTAATTGCACAAGGCCTTGCGGAACGAAAATCTTCAGATGAAAAGATTGAAATTTTAACTCAATTTCGAAAAGATATGGAGTCTAAGTTCAAAGAGTTAGCTAATGAGGCTTTACAATTGCAGGGTGAAAATTTTTCTAAGTCTAATATAGAAAAATTAGAAGCCACCTTGTTACCTTTAAAAGAACATGTAGGTCATTTTGAGAAAGAATTGCGTCAAGTTCATGAAGAAACTGTGAAAGATAGAGAAAGATTAAAAGCAGAAATTAACCAACTATCAAAAAAATCTGATCAGATATCCCAGAATGCATCTGAACTCTCAAAAGCACTAAAGGGTGATAGCCAAATGCAAGGTGCTTGGGGAGAAATGATATTAGAAAGTATTCTTGAAAAATCAGGATTAAGGGTTGGGGAAGAATATGAGATTCAAGCGCATAGAAAAAATGAAGATGGAGACCGATTGAGACCAGATGTTGTGGTTAACTTACCTGGCGGAAAGACTTTAGTAATCGACAGCAAAGTTTCTCTAGTTGCATATACTGATGCTGTAAATTCTGAAAATGAAATTGAAACCATTGAAGCCCAAAAAAGACATATTGTTTCAATCAGAAATCATATCAACGGCCTTTCTGCTAAAGGTTATCAATTTGCGGAAAATTCATCTGTAGATTACGTAATTCTTTTTATCCCAATTGAGGGTGCACTTTCAGAAGCCTTACGAATGGATGGTAGAATAACCGAATATGCTATGGAAAAAAATATAACTATAGCAACCCCCACAACTTTAATGATGGCATTAAAAACGATTTCAAATGTATGGGATGTTGAACGTAGAAATAAAAATGCTGAACTAATAGCCGATAGAGCTGGTAAACTTTATGATAAAGTCAGTGGATTTATTCTTAATATGGAAAAAGTTGGAGAGAGATTAGCTCAAGCACAGGATTCTTATGAAGTAGCGTTTAATCAATTTTCAAAAGGGCGTGGAAATGTACTTTCACAGGTTGAAAACTTAAAAACACTTGGTGCAAAGACCTCTAAATCTATAAATACAGATTTTGAAAATACTGAAGAAATAGAAAAATCTGATACAGATTTAGATATAAGATAATTTAGAAAGCGTAAGTTAGATGATTGATTTATATACATGGACTACGCCAAATGGGCGCAAGGTATCAATTTTACTAGAAGAACTTGGCGTTCCATATGAGGCACATTCAATTGATTTGTCTAAAGATGAGCAGTTTTCAAAAGAATTTTCTAAAATTTCACCAAACAATAAAATACCTGCAATAGTAGATAGGGAAACTGGAGTTGAAATGATGGAAACAGGTGCCATCATGCTGTATCTGTCAAATAAATATGGGAAATTTCAGTGTGAAGGTGCCGAATATTGGCAAATGTTAGAGTGGCTTATGTGGCAAATGGCAGGCTTTGGCCCGATGTTGGGACAAGTTCATCATTTTGTTAAATATAATAAAGGTAAATCTGAATATAGCGAGAAGCGTTATTATAACGAAGCTAAGAGACTTTATAATGTACTAGAAAAACAGTTAGAAGGCCGAGAATTTATAGCTGGTGAAGGTAAGGGATCATATTCTATTGCAGATATGTCATGTTGGCCTTGGGTTTCCAGATTTGAATGGCAAGAAATTGATCTTAATTCATACCCAAATATTAAGGATTGGTACATTCGAATTTCTAATAGACCAGCTGTACAAAAAGGTTATTCAATCCCTAAATTCGTAACTGAAATTCCAAAAATTTAAAATTTATAAAGAGTATAGAGATAAACAAATGACTTATTGGATTATTGCTCTTTCCCACTCTTTAATAAAAGTTTTACGTTTTAATTTATCTAAATAAGTCATTAAGGCTGGTTCAAGTATTATGGTTTGTTGGCCTGGCTTTAAGAAAAGGGGTGGAAGTGAATGAGTTCCATTTACCTTTTTCTCAGTTTGGTTTTCCAAAAGATGTTGCATAAATCTCTCAGATAATCTTAAGCGTGAGGTCAAATTTGATACAAGAGCGGTGCGCATCATATTAGTAGGGAAATCTGCAGGCAATATTATTTCGATTTCATCTAATTTTTGCTGCCTAGCTTCTGCATAACTACCTAAAACATTGTATGCCACTGCAATTTTCCCACTTACCAAATCATCTATCATATCGCCTGAGCAGCAATATAGTTTTGTTCCTAGTCCACCCATAACTTCCATTAGTCTCCAAAAAGTTTCTGATGTACGTGCATCCTGCGTAGCAAATAGGTACCCAAGTCCAGATTTTCTGACATCATATGTTCCAATTTTATTTTTAAAAAAGGTTGGTCTAGAACGTAGTTCTTTTATTAAATCTTGGCGTGTTTTTGGTATTATTGTATTTTTAAAAGCTTTTTTGTTTAGAACAATAGCAGCAGGTTCTATAGTAAATGCAAATAAACTTTGCCTCCACTTAGCCCAGCTAGGATGTTCTATTTCATTTATTTTTTTTGCATAACCATCATTTACTAGTTTTAATTGTAAGTCCATCGCACTCGAAATAATCAAGTCATACTGTTCCGGAGATTTTCTAAAAATTTCATCTAAAGAAGCCGTGCCAGTAACAAAATATTCAATCTTAATGTTTGGATTTTTTTCTAAAAAACTTTTGATAATTGGCGCAAAGAACGTCGTATCGGTGCTTGATAAAATTTTTAAACTTTGGGTGCTTTCCCCACTAGAGAATACTTGCCTATCTTCCCACTCGTTTGCGTTTAAGGATGATGTAATCAATATAAAAATTAAAATAATAAAGTTACGCATGCGCCACCTTTTTCATGATTAGATAGTGTTAATTTAGCTTCATGTGCGTTTGCTACATCTTGGGCGATTGTTAATCCTAGCCCTGAACCTACTATACCATTTGAATTTTGACCTCTTTTAAAGCGTGATTTAAGGTTGTCTAAATCTTCGGGCGGAAATCCTGGCCCCTGGTCTTGTATTTTAAGATGGGGTTCGGGATTTGTAGCAATTGTTACAGTAATTACACCATCATCTGGTGAATATTTTAATGCATTATCAATTATGTTTCGTATTGCGTTTTGAATTAAAATAAAATCACCTGATAGTTCAATTTTGTCTTTTTGGATAAGTTTTAATTTAATATCTTTCATTTCAGCAATTGGTTCAAGATTATCAATTAAATTTTGGATTAACGCATTCAAATTTATTAATTCTTTTTGCAAGTTATCGGTTCTAAATGTTATCATTGCATGATCTAAAAGTTGGCTTGCCGCTCTTGATGCCTCATCTATTGCTCTTACCATTGATCTAAGCGCATCGCGATTTTCTCTCTTACTAACCCGCTGAAGTGTTGCATCAGCATAAGAGCGTACTGTTGCAAGAGGCGTTCTAACTCTATGTGCAGCTTCAGCAATAAAATCTTCTGACTGTTTTAATGATAAATCAAGTCTTGTCATAAGCTTATTCAAAGAAGTAACTAGTGGATACATTTCTGAAGGTACTTTTTTTTCAAATGGGCTTAAATCTTGGGGGCCACGTTTTGTTACTGATGTAGCAAGCCGCATTAAAGGACTGATGGTTGATGCTGTAGCCCAGTAAGATAGAAGTGTTACTAAAATAAAAAAACCAGAGCCAAACAATGCCACATTTTTAGAAATTCTATTTAAGGTCCTGGATAATGCATCTTGTGTCTGCGCAATAGACACTGATATTGTTATACGTTCTTTTTCTCCAATTAGGGTACGTTTTGCACTTGCCATTCTTACATTCGTATTTTTGTATTTTATAGTAGTGAATGTATTGGTGTCTGTATTGTTTTTTTCAGTTTGGGGTAGATCTTCATAGCCAGAAATGAGAATGCCATCGTTATATATTGAATAGAAAACCCGGTCATCAAGTTCTGTATCAAGCATTGATAATGATGCATATGGAAAATCAACCTCAACAAACCCATCTTGTATTACAACAGCATCAAGAATTGATGATAATGATGCCTCTAGGATGTCATCTTGACCATTTTGAGCTATTTGCGCTGCATAACCTCTCACAATGAAAAATAATACTATGCCAAGCACAGCTGCTCCACTTATTAGTGTAAACATGAGTCTATTTCGAAGAGATCCAGAAACTTGTAATTTATTAGTCATTGTCTAGCCTATATCCTAGGCCTCTGTGAGTGCTTATTTTCAATGAAGTATTTTCTAGATGCTTACGAAGTCTTCCTATATACACTTCGATTGCATTATCTGAAACATCTTCGTCATATGTAAAAAGACGATCTACAAGTTTTTGTTTGGAAAATATTTGACCACGGGCGTTAAGTAATAATTCAAAAAGCCTTAATTCTCTATTTCTTAAATTAATTATTTTGCCTTTGATGGAAAGCTGTCCAGCTAATGGGCTGAATGTTAGGTTCCCAAATTTAAGTATTTGTTGTGAAGAACCAGATTTTCTTCTTAATACTGCTCGGCACCTTGCATCTAACTCTGCATGATCAAATGGCTTTGTTACATAATCATCTGCGCCCAAGTCTAAAATACTGATTCTATCAGACACTTGTGATCGAGCCGTTAATACAATAACAGGAGTATCCTTTTTAAGATTTCTATGATGTTTAAGAAAGTTTCTACCGTCCCCATCCGGGAGCATTATATCTAATAATATTAAATCGTATTCACCTGTCTCAGAATATGCAATTGCATCAGCTAATTTATCTGCATGATCAATTACATGACCGTCTAACTTAATGCGTGAACAGATAGCATTTGCAAGCTCGTGATTGTCTTCAACTAAAAGATATTTCATTTTTTTACAGACATTTATTTTTATGACAGGTTAGTGACAGGTTGAAATGTTTAGCTCACTAAGTTGGCCAGTTTTAGGCCGCTTGTCAAATGGGAGGATAACATGATGACATTTAAATTTGGTAGAAGAGCCCTTGTGGCTGGTGCTGTTGCAGCACTTAGTTTTGGTGCGCCTGCATTTGCAGATGGCCATAAAGTTTTAGACAGTATTCACTTCTTAATTCCTGGTGGAGCTGGTGGTGGATGGGACGGTACAGCACGTGGTACCGGAGAAGCACTTACAAACGCTGGATTAGTTGGATCAGCTTCATTTGAAAACATGTCAGGTGGTGGTGGTGGTAAAGCCATTGGATATTTAATAGAAAATGCAGATAGCAATCACGGTACATTGATGGTGAATTCAACGCCTATCGTCATCCGATCCCTAACTGGTGTTTTTCCACATAACTTCCGTGACTTAACATTAGTTTCAGGAACTATTGGTGATTATGCGGCTATGGTAGTTGGTAAAGATAGCCCAATCAACTCAATGGCTGATCTAATTGCTGCATATGAAGCTGATGCTTCGGGAACTGCAATCGGTGGTGGCTCTGTTCCTGGTGGTATGGATCATTTAGTTGCAGCAATGGTAATGGAAGCAGCCGGAAAAGATGCTCTTGGTGTCAAATACATACCGTACGATGCAGGTGGTAAGGCTATGGCTGCTTTACTTTCTGGTGAAATTTCAGCTCTCTCAACTGGTTTCTCAGAGGCAGTTGATTTAGCTAATGCGGGAGAAGTGAAAATTATTGGTGTTACTTCAGACGCGCGTGTAGATGCGGCACCAAATGCTATGACAATGAAAGAGCAAGGAATTGATACTTCTTTTGTAAACTGGCGTGGCTTCTTTGGCGCCCCAGGATTGCCAGCTGATAAAACTGCACAATATCAAGAAGCGATTTCAAAAATGTATGCTACACCAGAATGGGAAACTGTTAGAGCTCGAAATGGTTGGGTAAACATCCATAATTCAGGAGATGACTTCAAAGTATTCTTGGAAGCACAAGAGCAAGTTATCGGTGACTTAATGAGAAAACTTGGTTTCTTATAATATATATGTGGCAAAGCGTTTTGCGCTTTGCCACCTTTTTTGATAAGGTAATTTATGTCTCTTGATCGTTGGATTGCATTGATTTTATTAGGTTTTTGTGTGGTCTATGGATATACTGCATGGTTTACGATGGATGCTACTTTAGCGCCTTTTATGAAGCGTAATCCAATATGGCCTAGTACTTTTCCAAAAATTTTATCTATTTTAGGTATACTTCTTTCTTCAATTATTCTTCTTGGGTTTGAAAGAAATGTATCGAATACTACTGGTATAGATTATCGTAGATTGCATGAATATAAGTTAGGCCAAGCAGTATTATTACTATTACTAATGGTTTTATATGCATTACTATTACGCCCTGTAGGATTTATATTTTCTACTAGTTTATTTCTAATTTTTGGTAGTGTCATTTTGGGCGAACGTAAATGGTTTTTGATGTTACCAATTGCTATCATATCAACTCTATTTGTATGGTATTTAGTTCAAGTGGTTCTTGGCATTTATATGCGCCCTCTGCCTGCTTGGATTGGAATTTAATATGCTGGAAGGTATTTTATTAGGTCTTCAAACGGCTTTTTCTGTTCAAATGCTTATTATGGTAATCGGTGGATGCCTGATTGGAACCTTTATAGGAATGTTACCTGGTCTAGGTCCAATGTCTATAATAGCAATTATGATACCAGTCGCTATTTCGATGGGTGATCCAGCTGCAGCTATAATTCTTTTGGCAGGAGTTTATTATGGAGCAATTTTTGGTGGTTCCACTTCTTCCATATTGTTAAATGCCCCAGGAGTTGCAGGGACAGTTGCGACTAGTTTTGATGGTTATCCATTAGCAAAAAAAGGTAAAGCGGGCAAAGCATTAACAGTTGCTGCAATAGCTAGTTTTTGTGGAGGAACATTAGGAGCTGTTTTGCTTATGGTATTCGCTCCAGCTCTTTCATCTGTTGCATTATTATTTCATTCTGCTGAGTATTTTGCCTTGATGGTAGTAGGTCTATCCGCGATTGCTGCCTTTGCAGGTACTGGACAAGTTGCAAAAGCATTACTCATGACTGTGGTTGGCTTGATGCTTGCCACTGTTGGTGAAGGAACAATGTTTAGTCTGCCACGTTTTACAATGGGAATTATGGATCTTCAGTCAGGATTAAGCTTTGTTACATTGGCAATGGCTATGTTTGCTTTACCAGAGGCTTTATTTCTTGTGTTAAACCCGCCAAAACCAGGCGCAGGAAAACGTGAAGATATAAAAGAATTACGTATCACAAGACAAGAAGCTAAATCTATTGCGCCTGTTATTGGGAGGCAATCTATTCAGGGATTTTTTATAGGTGTTTTGCCAGGTGCAGGTGCGACGATTGCAAGTTTTCTTGGATATGCGGTAGAACGTAACATTGCTTCAAAAGATGAACAAAAAGAATTTGGGAAAGGATCTATAAAAGGTTTAGCAGCACCGGAAACAGCTAATAATGCAGCATGTACTGGATCCTTTGTTCCGCTTTTGACTCTTGGAATTCCAGGTTCTGGGACAACGGCAATCCTTTTGGGCGCGTTAATTGCGTTAAACGTCACTCCTGGGCCAAGGTTGATGGTAGATGAGCCTCAAATATTTTGGGCGGTTATAATTTCAATGTACATTGGTAATATCGTGTTATTGGTTCTAAACTTACCCTTAATTCCATACATTGCTAAAATACTAACTATCCCACGAAATTTTCTTATTCCATACATTCTATTTTTTACCTTAATGGGTGCATATATAGGTCAAAACAATGCGACAGAATTATTAATTTTGATTGGGTTTGGTGTTTGTGCAACTGCATTGAAATTTGCTGATTATCCACTTGCTCCATTGTTGATAGGTTTCATTCTTGGGCCAATGCTTGAGGATAATTTTGCAAGGTCAATGCAATTATACGATGGTGTCGCCTTTATTACAGAAAGGCCTATGACAATGGTTTTACTATGCATTGCGGTTTTATTAATTTTATTACCAAGTATCAGAGCTAAACAGGCAAAAATCAAGGCAAGAGGTATAGCTGATGGTGATTGAGATTTGTAATTTTTTTATAATTAAGAAAATATCTCAATAATTTATGATGATGAAAAGATAAAAGGGATGTTATCTTTCTGTATGAACAAACCATACCATTAATTTAATTACTTGCTTGATTTTTATTAAACTCTTTGCAAGGATGTGCCTTTCATTATGATATTAAATATTTAATTGGGAGGTTATATATGTTTCATAAAATACTATTAACTACAGCAGCTATCGCAGCATCTACTGTGACTGTTTCTGCGGAAACAATCCGATGGGCAAGAGCAGGCGATGCTATAACAATGGATCCACATGCTCAAAATGAAGGGCCGACACACGGTATGAATCATCAAATTTATGATTCATTATTACAACGTGATATGTCAGGAAATATTATACCCTCATTAGCGCTTAGCTGGGCTGCTTTGGCAGATAACCCAAATGTGTGGCGGTTTAATCTACGTCAGGGTGTATCATACCATGATGGCGCGGCTTTTGACTCTGAAGACGTTGTTTTCTCTTTAAATCGTGCAATGGCAGACGGTTCGGAAATGAAAGAATTATTGTCATCAATTAAAGATATAAGAGCTGTCGACGCACATACTGTTGATATTGAAACAAATGGTGCAAATCCATTATTGGTAAATAATCTTACCAATATGTTCATGATGGATAAGGGTTGGTCAACTGCTAATGATGTTTTAACACCTCATGATGTAGCCAAGGGTGAAACAAATTTCGCCACGATGAATACAAATGGAACTGGCGCATTTATGCTTGTTAGTCGTTCAGTTGACGAAAAAACTGTTCTTAAATCAAACCCTAATTATTGGGGAAAGGATATTTATCCAAATCAAGTAACAGATATCATTTACACACCAATTCAATCTGCAGCTACGCGTGTTGCTGCTTTATTGTCGGGTGAAGTTGATATCATTCAAGATGTTCCAGTTCAAGATTTAGGACGTGTTTCAGGAACTGATGGACTAAATGTTGCTACGGCTGCTCAAAACCGAGTTATTTTCTTTGGATTAGACACCGCAGAAGGTCCAACAAGTAATCTTAAAGTACGCCAGGCAATGAATATTGCAATAAACCGTGATGCAATTAAAAAGATTGTAATGCGCGAGCAGTCAGATCCAACAGGAGTTATCATGCCTCCATTTGTTAATGGATGGACAGAAGCTTTAAACGAATATCCTGATTATGACATTGATGCTGCTAAAGGTCTGATGGCAGACGCTGGATTTGCTAATGGTTTTGATATTACTTTAAATTGTCCAAATGATCGTTATATAAATGATGAAGCAATCTGCCAGGCAGCTGTTGGAATGATGGCTAGAATTGGAATCAATGTAACACTTGATGCAAAGCCAAAAGCACAGCATTTCCCAATTGCTAAAGGTGGCGAGGCTCCTTTCTACATGTTAGGCTGGGGTGTTCCAACTTTCGACTCTCACTATATATTCAACTATTTAGTGCATACTCAAACAGACAAGCGTGGTTCATGGAATCCAACTGGATATTCTAATGCCGATGTCGATGCTATGATTGTTAGCTTAGAGTCTGAAACTGATTTAGCAGCGCGTGATGCGACAATTGCAAAAATCTGGTCAGCGGTACAAGATGCTCAAATGTATCTTCCAATTCATAACCAAGTTTTAAACTGGGGTATGAAGACTAATATTGATTTTGATGTCCAACCTGAGGACACACCTCATTTTCAATTCTTAAAATTTAAATAAAATATCTCTGCACCAGCCAGATAATTACATGGCTGGTGCAACTTTGATTATACTTTTAACTTTTTTTTAATTACTTTCATTCAGTGGAGATCCTTTTGTTGTGATTGTTTCATATTTTACAACTTTTGAAAGAATATCATGCTAGTAATTATTTTTAGACGCTTAGGGCAATCAGTTTTAGTATTATTTCTAGTCGCATTAATTTCTTTTTTAATTTTTAGATACGTTGGCAATCCTGTTGATAATTTGATGGGGCAAGAAGCTACATTAGCTCAAAGAGCTGCTCTAGAGGAAGCTTTGGGTCTCAATGATCCATTTTATAAGCAATATTTTGGCTTTGTCTGGAATGCTTTGAATTTTGATTTTGGCAATTCTTATAGAGGTGCATTGCCAGTTTCAGATTTAATAGCAAGCAGACTTCCGGCAACACTTGAATTAGCTTTAACATCTGCCATTTTTGCTATATTTTTTGGTGTTATTACCGGAATATACACTGCAATTAGACGTGGTGGTTATCTAGCAAACATAATTTTATCTACTTCCTTAATTGGTGTTTCTCTTCCAACATTTCTCATTGGTGTATTGCTTATTTGGTTATTTGCTGTTGAACTAAAATGGCTACCTTCGTTTGGGCGAGGAGACGTAGTCCAACTTGGTTGGTGGTCAACTGGGTTTTTAACACTTTCAGGCATTAAGTCTCTTATTTTGCCAAGCATAACTCTTGGACTGTACCAGTTAACATTAATTATGCGTTTAACACGTTCTGAGATGCTTGAAGTAATGCGTCAGGATTATGTTAGATTTGCAAAAGCTCTAGGGTTATCTTCTAGGCAGGTAAATTATAATCATGCGCTTCCAAATACGCTTGTACCAGTTGTAACTATAGCGGGGCTACAATTGGGTTCTATTGTTGCGTTTGCCATAGTTACAGAAACTGTATTTCAATGGCCCGGTGTTGGGTTGTTATTTATCAATGCAGTATATTTTGTTGATATACCTGTAATGAGTGCATACTTACTCCTTGTTGGTGTTTTATTCGTAATTATTAACCTGTTTGTTGATTTATTATATTTAGCAATTGATCCGCGACTGCGTGACAACAACAGTAGTGAATAGAGAGCAAAATGCATAGATTTTTGAAATCTGATTTTATATATGATTTTCTGAGAGCTCCCGTAGCAATCATCTCTTTTTCTGTGATCTCTATTCTCGTCTTAAGTGCAATATTTGCTCAATATATTGCTCCAACAAATCCATTTGATCCAGCGAGTTTAGAGTTAATGAATGGTTTCACACCGCCAATGGAGCCAAATATGTTTACGGGTGAGGTTTTTTTACTTGGAACAGATGATCAAGGAAGAGACTTATTTTCAGCAATTCTATATGGATTACGCATATCCCTCTTTGTTGGGTTAATGGCAGTATCGCTCGCGATGATCATGGGTGTCTTATTGGGTTTAATTGCAGGTTATGTCGGAGGCTGGTTGGATAATTTCATCATGCGTCTTGCAGACATACAGATGACTTTTCCATCAATTCTTATTGCAATGCTCATATTTGGTGTTGCTCGTGGTCTTTTGCCTCCAGAATTACGTTATGAAATGGCTATTACGGTATTAATCATATCTATAGGTCTATCTGAATGGGTTCCGTTTGCTAGAACTGTGCGTGGCTCAACTATGGTTGAAAAGGAAAAAGAATATATTGCAGCAGCACAACTTATTGGTCTGAAAAAGTGGCAAATAATGATCAGACATATTCTACCAAATGTACTTGGTCCGGTACTTGTAATAGCTACTATAACTTTTGCTTTAGCGATTATAGCAGAAGCTACTCTTTCTTTTCTTGGAGTAGGGGCACCCCGAACAGAACCTAGTCTTGGAACATTGATTAGAGTTGGACAAGATTTTTTATTTTCAGGAGAATGGTGGATTTTATTATTTCCTGCGCTCACGCTGTTGGCTCTAGCTCTAGCAGTAAATTTGCTTGGTGATTGGCTTAGAGACACATTAAATCCGAGGCTCAAGTGATGGAAGAAAATTTACTTGAAGTAAGAAATATATCTGTAACTTTTAAAAGTCGTTATGGAGTATTAAAAGCGCTGGATAATTTATCTTTAAACGTAAAAAAAGGTGAAATTTTAGGCTTAGTTGGAGAATCTGGGGCTGGTAAATCTATGACTGGCGCAGCCATTTTAGGCTTGATAGATCCACCAGGTCGCCTCTCAAGTGGCGAAATTTACTTCAAAGGTAAATCTATAAGTAATGCACCTGAGGCAGTTAGAGGGCATGAAATTTCCATGATTTTTCAAGACCCACTTATGAGTTTAAATCCATTAAGAAAAATTGGTGATCAACTTGTTGAAACGATTTTAACACATATGAATATTTCTAAATCAGAGGCAATTAAGAGAGCAAAGAATGGCTTAAAGGAAGTAGGAATTGACCCAAGCCGTCTCAACTCATATCCTCATACTTTTTCTGGAGGTATGAGGCAAAGGGTTGTTATTGCATTAGCTTTGGCGCCAGAGCCATCACTGATTATTGCTGATGAACCAACAACAGCATTAGATGTTTCGGTACAAGCTCAAATATTAGATCTGTTAAAAAAGCTTTGTAAGGATCGTGGTACTTCAATAATTTTAGTAACACACGATATGGGAGTAATTGCCGAAACAACTGATAGAGTAGGGGTTCTTTATGCTGGAAGGTTGGCTGAAATTGGAGATACACGTGATGTGTTAACTGATCCTAAGCACCCTTATACGAGAGGCTTAGTTGATTCCACACCTCGAATAGACTCAAATTCATTTAAAAAATCACTTTTCCAAATTCCTGGATCAATGCCAAAATTAGACGCAATGCCAAGTGGTTGTGCATTTCATCCAAGATGTGAATTTGCAACTGAGATATGCACAAAGAAAATTCCACAAATACTACTCGATCGATCTGCATGTTGGTTATTAAATGATGGAGAACTGTGATATGAGTTTTGTGCAGGCCATTGGTTTAACTAGAACATTTGATTTATCAGATCCATTTATTGTGCGTGCAATAAGTAGAACTCCAAAGCGTATACTTACAGCAGTTGATAAAGTTAGTTTTTCTATTGAAAAGGGGACCACTTATGCACTTGTTGGAGAAAGTGGCTCAGGAAAATCTACTATAGCAAAAATGGCAGTTGGTCTCTTAAAACCAACTGATGGGTCTCTTCTTGTTGATGGAATGAATTTAAACGATCCTAAATTAGCCAAGGAAGAAACATTAGCTTTAAGAAGACGTATTCAGATGGTCTTTCAATCTCCATATGCAAGTTTAAATCCTCGTTGGAAAGTAAAAGATATTTTATGTGAGCCAATAAAAGCATTTAAGTTAATTGAAAACCCTAAAGCACAAATAGATCGAGTACATGAATTGCTTGAACAAGTTGGGCTTGCTTCAAGTGATGCAAATAAATTTCCACATGAATTTTCAGGTGGCCAACGCCAACGTATTTCTATTGCTAGGGCTCTATCTTCAGAGCCTGAAATAATTGTTTGTGATGAGCCTACATCTGCTCTTGATGTTTCTGTTCAAGCACAGGTTTTGAATCTTTTGAAATCGTTACAAAAAGAATATGCATTGACATATCTCTTTATTACTCATGATCTTGCAGTAGTCTCAACTATGGCAAATAAAATTGGCGTTTTAAATCAAGGAAAATTAGTAGAAGAGCAAAGCCCTGAGGTATTGTTTTCAGAGCCAAAAAATTCATATACTAAAATGCTTTTGAATGCTGCTCCTAAAATAAATTTTTAGATTAATAATTTTAATTATTGCTTGTGTACTTATATATTTAAATATATATAAATAATTGAATATGTTTACTTATATGTAACTTTACTAAAATTTAAATAAAAATTTAAGGTATAAAATTGTGGAAACTGAATTTACACCAATAACCTCATTACTAGGTGGAGCACTCATAGGTTTGTCTGCAGTAATGTTGATGGCTACTTATGGTAAAATAGCTGGAATAAGTGGTATTATTTTTAGGATTTTACCACCTGTTTTACGAAAAGAGAGCATACCGGTTGGTATGCTATTCATACTTGGATTGTTATTGGCTGTCCCATTCTGGAATTTATTTTTTGGTGATATTGAGCGCCAAGCTGTATCGGATAATTACTTTATTTTAGGTGTTTCGGGTTTGCTGGTTGGATTCGGTTCTTCTTATGGAAATGGTTGCACAAGTGGGCATGGAGTATGTGGTCTTTCGAGAGGTTCTATACGTTCATTAATTGCAACATTTTCATTTATGTTTACTGGATTTTTAACGGTTTATATTCTTAGAAATATATTGGGGCTATAAGAAATGAAATACATAGCGTTATTATTATCTGGTATTATTTTTGGAGTTGGATTGATTTTATCTGGTATGACTAATCCTTTAAAAGTACAAAATTTTCTAGACTTATTTGGAATATGGGATCCAAGTTTAGCTTTTGTTATGGGGGGTGCGATTTTTGTTGCTCTTCCCGGTTTTTGGTTGATTCAAAAGCAGAAAAAACCAATTTTTAATGAATCATTTGACTTACCCAAATCAAAAGATTTGGATTTTAGATTAATTTTTGGTGCTGGAGTATTTGGAATAGGTTGGGGTATTGGCGGATTATGCCCAGGGCCTGCTCTTACATCAATTACATTTTTTGATATTGGAATATATATTTTTGTCGTGTCAATGTTGTTTGGGATGTTGATCACAAAAAAGATAGTTAATTAATTTGATATAGATTGCAGAGTTTGAATTATTCACTCTGCAATCTAATAGTTACATTTATATTTCTAATGCTAACTTGATTAAGTCTTGAGAAAATTGCTTTGTATCTGCTGGCATTTCCCCATCTTGAATTCTTGCTTGTTCATATAACACTCGACAAGTGGCTTTTTGTAATTCTGAACTAATTGAAGGTAATTTCTTTATTAATTCATGGTTCTTATTAATTTCTATGACTTTTTTGCTGCCCTCAAAATCTTGCCCTTGTGCTTTTAATATCCTCTCTAAATTGAAATCTAGACCACCTTCGCCTGCAATTAACCTAACAGGGCTATCAACTAAGCTAGATGAAATCTGAGCATCTTGTATTAGGTCTCCTAAACAATCTTTAATAAGTGATGTATATATTTCATCTTTTTCTGTATTTTCTTCATCAGGCTTATTTGTGTCACTTCCAGTTGAGGAGATATCGTATTTGTCTCTAGAAATTGATACAAATGGCTTTTCTTCAAAATTCTGCATTTGAGATATCCAAAAAGCGTCAATAGGATCTGTCATAAGTAATACATCAATTCCTTTAGCTTTAAATCCTTCTAAATGAGGACTACTTTTAGCTTGAGGAAGGGTATCTGCAGTTAAATAGAAAATTTGTTCCTGACTGCTTGTAAAGTTAGAAATGTAATTTTTTAGTGTAATTAACTTATCTTCTTTGTGTGAATATACTTTGATTATTTCAGCAATCTTTTTCCTGTTTTCAAAGTCTTCATAAAGCCCTTCTTTAATTACTTTGCCAAAATTAGCCCAAAAAGCATCATATGATAGTTCATCTTTGGTTAATTTCTTTTTTAGTCCGGAAATAACACGTTTGGTAATTGCTTTAGATATTTTCTTGAGTACTGGACTGTTTTGAACCATCTCACGACTTACATTCAAATCTAGACTTGATGTATCTAATATTCCTTTAACAAATCGTAACCAAGTAGGAATAATATCTTGAATATCATCTGTAATGAATACTCTGTTGATATATAAATTTATATTTGTTTTTCTTTCAGGTTCAAATAAGTCAAAGGGTGCTTGGGTTGGAACAAACAAAAGATTTGTAAATTCTAACGTCCCTTCAGATCTATTGTGTAATGTTATAAATGGATCATCAAATGTACTGAAATTTGAATTGTAAAATTCTTTATACTCATCAGCTGAAATATCTTGAGATTGTTTAGTCCATAAAGCTTGAGCTGAATTTACTTGTTGGCTCTCGCCATCTGTTTCTTTGATTTTTACTGGAACCTGAATGTGATCTGAATACTTTTTAATTAAAGTTTGTATTTCACTACTATCACTATAATTCTTTGCGTCTTTTTTTAGATAAAGTTTAATTGAAGTTCCAACAGGATATTCACTTTCAGATTCAGAAATGGAATATCCACTTTGTCCATCGCTTTCCCATATGCTAGTTTCTTTTGTTCCAGCTTTCCGTGAAGTCACTTCTACTGTTTTAGAAACCATAAACGCTGAATAGAATCCAACTCCAAATTGTCCAATTAATGTTTGCTCTAAACTTTTTTGGTCTTCTTCATTATCATTTTCTTTTAAAAAGTTTGCTGTACCGGATTGAGCAATTGTCCCAAGTGTTTCTGCGAGCTCATCCTTATTTAATCCGATGCCTGTATCAATTATTTCAATAGTTTTTTTCTTTTTATCAACAATAATTTCTATTTCATCTTCATCTGTATTAAGAATATTGGGCGAAGTTTGCCCTAAAAACCTACGTTTTTGAATTGCATCAGACGCATTTGATAAAAGTTCTCTAAGAAATATATCTCTATCTGAATATAAAGAGTTTATAACTATATTTAATATTTTCCCAGTATCTGCTTCAAACGCTTGAGAGAATTTTTCCATTTTTTACTCCAATTTTTTTGATGACTTACGCATTTTTTTAAACAATTTCAAGAGTTCCAATTATTCAATAATGTTTGATTAAATTACTTGTTTATTAGTAATAAAAGGTGACAATAGTTGAGAAATTAACGACATTCAGTAAGTTAGATTCTGAAAAACGCCCAAAAGGTAAAAAATGCAAAATAAAATATTTGGGACTTTAGCTAATGGTGATAATGTTTATTTAATTGAATTATTTTCTAAAGATCTTTGTGTAAATATTCTTACATTGGGTGCTATAATACAAGAAATGAAATTCAAAAATAAGCCTGTTGTATTAGGATATGCTGATCTTGAACCTTATACAGACAATAAGTTTTATTATGGAGCAATAATAGGGCGGTTTGCCAATAGACTAAAGAATGGACAAGCAAAGTTATCGCAGGGAACTATTCAAGCTGAAATTAATACGGATACAGGCCATCATATACATGGTGGATCCAAAGGAAGTTGTAATAAAAATTGGCGAATACTAGAACAATCAAAAACATACGTTGTGTTGGAAGTTTTGCTTCCAGACGGTGAGATGGGTTTTCCTGGAAATTTGACAACACAAGTAAGATACGAATTACTTCCAAATGCTTCATTAAAAATAAATATAACTGCAACAACCGATGCGCAAACATTATGTAGTTTTACACACCATAATTATTTCAATCTAAATGGAGAGGGTACTATTTGTGGGCATAGTTTGCAGATTGAAGCCGATAATTATATTGATACTGATCCACATGGAATACCTGTTGAAATATGTAAAGTTAATAAAAGTCAGTTTGACTTTAAAAAAAAGAGGATGATTTCTACACAGGATATAATTGATCATAATTTTTGTATTTCAAACTCCCGAACCAAAATGAAAAAAGTTGCGCAATTGACACATGGATTATTATCTATGGAGTTAATGAGTACGGAACCTGGTTTGCAGGTTTACACGGGACATAAAATTGGCATTGCACTAGAGCCACAACTTTGGCCAGATGCACCAAATAATGAACTTTATCCGTCTGCTTTTTTAGAACCTGATGAAGTATATGAACAAGAATCTATATTCCATTTTTTTGATGAAAATCCCTAATTTGTTTAGCCGCATCTTCAGGCATTACATCAACTAAAAATAGGCCAGTTATTTGTTCAACAGATGCTAAATATTTCATTTTTTCTTCACCACGCTGTAATGGCCAAAATTGAATGTGATATGGCCAATATTGTGCGTAGTTTTTTGCTGGAAATGCATGCCATAAAACATATGGCATGGATTTATTATAGATCTCATCAAAGAATTTCACTTGAACTTTAATAGCATTGGAAATTTCTTTTAATTCTTTATCTGTCATCTCACTTGGTTTTGTATGGTGTACTTTTGGTAAAATCCAAGTTTCATATGGATACCTCGAGAATTCGGGACAAAATGTAATCGTGTGTTCAGTCTCAGCCACAATCAATTCAGTTTTTATGTTGTCCATCAAAGATGAAAACACATTATTTTCCATAGCATTTTTCATTTGGCGTTCAATAATTGGTGGTAAATCTCCAAACGCATATATTTGGCCGTGTGGGTGGGGTAATGAAGTCCCAACAAAATCACCTCGGTTTTCAAACGGTAAAACGTATGAGATATTTGTATCATCCATGATTTTTTCAAATCTATCACTTAAGGCGTTCAACAATAGGCTGATATTTGAGATCGACAAATCAGCTAATGAACCTGATGGATTTGGTGTGTAAACTACTACCTCACATCTACCGTATGCAGAAGTATCTCTCATAAATTCAGATGATCCATCGGACAAACCTGGCCAACGATTTTGAAAAATAGCAACTTCAAAATCTTCAACAGGAATTTCACCAGGATGACCATTAATTTGAACTGCAGCTAATGGATTATATTCGGGTGGTGGAGCTAAAGTGCGAATATTCCGACTTGGGTTAAAGTAAACAGGCTCATCTCGCAAAGGGTGTATTTTTTTAAAAGGTTTTGTTTCCTTTTCTAAGGGTTCTAGATCATTTGTGATATTATAGGTCCGCTCTTCCTCTGAATAAAGCCAAAGAGAACGCCCATCCAGTTTTTCATGGTGGTGTATATAAAACTTCAAATCAATAATCCTATTATTTGTTGACGATCCTAATAAAAAACTGCAACCGTAGAAAAATGAAAATGATTGATTTCTTAGAAAACCACAAGAGCAAGTTTGGTGATGTTATTGCTAGTGCATTTGCTCCAGGTCGAGTAAATTTAATTGGAGAATATACAGATTTCAACGATGGGTTGGTATTACCAATGCCATTACCTCTGGGTGTTTATATTTCAATAAGTATTGGTTCTAGTGGCACCTTAATTGCCAATTCAGTACACTTTGAAGGAGAATCAAAAAGATATATTGGGGAAAAGCCGAGTGGGCACTGGACGGATTATTTATTAGGAGCACTAGAAGTAAGTGGTCTTGATAAATCCATAGGGCTTTGCGTTTCTGTATACAGTGATTTGCCCGTCGGAGCATCAGTAAGTTCATCTGCGGCAATTCAAGTCGCAATGCTTAGGGCTTTACGTAAAGGCTTTAATCTTGATTTTTCTGATGAAAATATAGCAAAATTAGCTCAAAAAGCAGAAAATGAATACGTCGGAGTCCAGTGTGGACTTATGGATCAGATGGTTATTTCTGTAGGAAAACAAAACTCTGCATTATTATTTGATATACAATCTGGTAAAACAGAAAATTTAAAATTTTTTCAAAACGTAAATATTCTTACAATTCATTCAGGCATAAGTAGAAAACTGAAAGATAATGCATATAATGATAGGAGAGCTTCTTGTCATAGAGCTAGCAAAGACATGGGGATAAGGAGTTTAAGAAGCGCAACTTTAAATGACTTATCTAAAGTAAAAAATCATGATGATCGAATAAAGTCTCAACATGTTATTTCGGAAAATATAAGGGTATTAGAATGTGTAGAAGCATTAAAAAATAATAATGCAAAACAATTTGGAAAAATAATGAATGAAGGTCATAAAAGTTTGTCAGAAGATTTTTGTGTATCAACAGATAAAATGGATGATATGGTAACATTTGCTCAAAATTTTGGAGCGCTTGGTGCTAGGATGACTGGGGCAGGCTTTGGTGGATGTATTGTTGTTCTTGCCCACAAAGAATCTGCAAAGACACTAGTTTCCGAGCTCATGAAATCAATAAATGGAACCTGGCTTGTTTCAGAAATGCAGTTTTAAATACGTTTCCCGCTTTCGGTATCAAAATAAAGTAAATCGTCCTCTTTAATTTTTAAGCCAACTTTTGAATTTAACTTTGGAATATTTTTGTCACGATGCTCTACAACTAACTTAAGGTTATCGTGTCCAGATAAATATAAATAAGTTACTCCACCCAATTCTTCAATCAGATCGACATTCATATTCCCAGATTTCTTTAATTTTATGTCATTAGGACGTATGCCTGCTGTAATATTTTTAGAGTCATTGACCTTTTTAAATGCAATATCAGGTAATTGGTCGGATACTAATTTATTATTTTTGTTAACTAATTCAAAAAAATTCATTGCTGGTGAACCAATAAAACCTGCTACAAAGCGATTTTTGGGATTAGTATACAATTCCATTGGTGTTCCAACTTGTTCAACTATTCCATCATTTAATACTACAATTTTATCTGCTAAAGTCATGGCTTCAACTTGGTCATGTGTTACATAAATCATTGTTGTTCCAAGTTCTTTATGAAGTCTTGCCAATTCAACACGCATTTCAAGTCGTAATTCTGCGTCAAGATTAGATAGTGGCTCATCAAATAGAAAAACTTCAGGTCCACGAACAATTGCACGACCAATTGCTACTCGTTGTCTCTGGCCACCCGATAAAGCCTTCGGCTTACGATCCAGATATGGCTCAAGTTTTAATATATCGGTTGCCTTTTTTACTTTAGCATCAATTTCATTTTTTGGAGTTTTGTTCATTTTCAGTCCAAAACCCATGTTTTCTCTAACCGTCATATGTGGATACAAAGCATATGATTGAAATACCATTGCAACGCCTCTATCAGATGCATCGATATTAGTTACGTTATTATCTCCAATATGGATTTCACCTGATGTAGTATTTTCCAATCCTGAAATCATTCGAAGAAGAGTTGACTTCCCACATCCTGAAGGTCCAACAAATACACAAAATTCACCATGATCAATATCAAGATCGATTCCATGAATTACCTCAATATTGCCATATTTTTTGATTGCATTTGTTAATTGTACTTTTGCCATTGGGGCCTCTTTTTATGAATTCCCATTATTTTTATTGAAAAATGAGACTTTTTACCCCTAACTTCAACAAAATTAATGATAATTTTTTAAAGCTGATAAGAACCCGCTTGTAAAGCCTACAAATATATCCATGATATTCGTTATCGCTAACAGAATGAAAAAGTTTGGGAGAAACTTATGAATTTTAAACTAAAAACATCCTTAGCTTCAGTAGCAACGATTGCGCTTATGGCAAGCACAGCTTTTGCTGGAACTTTGGTAATAAACACTGATACATCTGATCCTGCACCAAAAGCAGCATTTGAAGAGCTAATTAAAGATTTTGAAGCAGAAAACTCTGATATTACAATAAAATGGAATTTATTTGATCATGAAGGCTATAAAACTTCAATCAGAAACTTCCTAACTGCAGATGCACCTGATGTTGCAAACTGGTATGCTGGGAACAGAATGTTACCTTATGTAAATGCAGGCTTGTTCGAAGCAGTTGACGATGTTTGGGATTCAGCTGGATTAAATGATACATTAGCATCTGCATCAGCTTCAATGACTATTGACGGTAAAAAATGGGGTGTCCCGTACACTTATTATAACTGGGGTGTTTATTATCGAAAAGATATTTTCGAAAACTTAGGTATTGATGTTCCTAAAACATGGGACGATTTTAAAGCTGCAGGTGCAACACTTAATGCCAATGGCGTGACACCTATTACGATTGGATCAAAGTATCTTTGGACCGCTGGTGGTGTTTTCGATTACTTAAACTTAAGAACTAATGGTTACGACTTCCACATGGCTTTAACAAAAGGTGAAGTGGCTTGGACTGACGATCGTGTAAAAGCAACTTTTTCTAACTGGAAAGAATTAGTAGATGCCGGGTTCTTCCTAGAAAACCATGCTGCTCTTTCTTGGCAAGAAGCTCTAGCACCTATGGTGCAGGGTGATGCAGCTATGTATGTCATGGGTAACTTCGCTGTAGCACCACTTCGTGAAGCGGGCTTGAGTGATGATCAATTAGGATTTTTCCAATTCCCACAAATTGATCCAAGTATTGATATGGCAGAAGAAGCTCCAACAGATACCATGCACATTCCTGCAAATGCTAAAAACAAAGCAGATGCTAAAAAGTTCTTGGCTTTCTTAGGGCGCGCTGACGTACAAACAAAAATCAACGCAAGATTGGGACAATTACCAATTAACAAAAATAGTTCAGTAAGTGACGACAAATTTTTGCAGGCTGGAATGTCTATGCTTTCAAGTACCACAGGTGGAATTGCACAATTCTTTGATAGAGATGCACCAGCAGAAATGGCACAAGCAGGAATGGAAGGTTTCCAAGAATTTATGGTTAAACCAGAACGCCTAGATGCTATTCTAAAAAGATTAGAAAAAGTACGCGATCGCGTATATAAATAATATATATGCCCAGCACGATTACATCTGTGCTGGGCATTTTACTTAATTAATACTTATGACTTATTTTTTCAAACAAAATAGATTGAAGATTGCGCCGTGGTTGTTTCTCGCTCCAGGCCTTTTTATGTTTTTAACATATGTTATTTGGCCAATCGCAGGATCAATAAGTATAAGTTTTTATGAATGGGATGGTCTTGGAGAGAAAGCATGGATTGGAATGGCCAATTATGTTGAACTCTTTGATGATGAAGCATTTTATACATCGCTTAAAAATAATTTTATTTGGCTAATATTGTATATGCTAGCAGTACCAATTGGCCTGTTCATGGCATTATTTCTAAATCAATCTGTAAGAGGAATTAGGATATATAAATCAATGTTCTTCTTCCCCTTTGTAATATCACAAGTCGTTGTAGGATTAGTTTTTTCTTGGTTTTATGACCCAAATTTTGGTTTATTGAACATTATAATAGAGTTTTTTGGAGGAACGGGGATAGCTGTTTTAGCCGATGAACGTTATGTGACTTACGGTATCATTGCGGCTGGTTTGTGGCCCCAGACAGCATATTGTATGATTTTATATCTAACAGGATTAAATTCTGTTGATAGTGAACAAATTGAGGCTGGTAGGCTGGATAATGCCAAAGGCTGGAGAATGTTGTGGTATATAATTTTGCCTCAACTTAAGCCAGCAACATTCATTGCAGTGGTTGTAACAATAATTGGTGCTCTTAGGAGTTTTGATATGGTATCCATAATGACAGCTGGAGGCCCGTGGGGATCGAGTCGAGTATTGGCTTACTATATGTATGAAAAAAGTTTTTCAGAATACGGTTTTAGGATGGGATATGGCGCAGCAATAGCAGTAATATTATTTCTTATAATGATGATTTACATAACATTTTTCTTGATGAAAATGTATCGTGATGAAAAGGAAAATTAATTATGTTTCCAAAACCCATAGAAAATACAAATATTCTTACCCAATCTTTTTACAAAACAGCCTTACCTGTAGTTTTAATTATTTGGTTGTTACCTTTAATTGCTGTTGCATTAACCTCTGTTCGTTCTGGAGGAGATCTTATTTCAGGAAATTATTGGGGATGGCCAACTTCGTTTGATCTTTTTGAAAACTACACATCTGTTTTCAAAAATACACCACTCGCACAATATATGTGGAATAGTTTTAGGGTTACTATACCTACTGTATTGGGTGCTGTTGCGTTATCATGCATGACTGGATTTGCTTTAGCTGTGTATAATTTTAAAGGAAATTTATTAATTTTCTTTTTATTTATTGCAGGAAATTTTGTACCTTTTCAAATATTGATGGTCCCTGTACGAGATTTGTCTGTTCAAATGGGTGTTTATAATTCAGTTTGGGCATTGATTTTGTTTCATATTGCTTTTCAAGCAGGTTTTTGTACTTTATTTATGCGAAATTTCATAAAAGCTTTACCCAGAGAGCTTATTGAAGCTGCTCGTGTTGAAGGAGTTAATGAATTTCAGATTTTCTGGTACATAGTGATTCCATTGATGAAGCCAGCTATCGCTGCCTTATCTGTTTTGATATTTACATTTATTTGGAATGATTATTTTTGGGCAACAGTCCTAACGCAGGGAGTTGACTCACAGCCAGTTACAGCTGGATTATATTCCTTAAATGGACAATGGATTTCTCAGTGGCATTTAGTGTCAGCTGGCTCAATTGTCGCTGCGCTTCCACCTGTTGTAATGTTTTTTACAATGCAAAAACACTTTATTGCTGGATTAACGTTAGGTGCAGTAAAATGAACGCCTGGCGTTTAGATACTCAAACACAAACAATTATTATTACAAGTAATGGTGGCACTCCATTCATTGCATATTGGGATGCTAAATTAACTTTAAAAGAAGACTTAGCGCAAATACTGGATTCATTACCTCAAGATTTTAGTGGAGGGGTTATGGATAAAACAGAATATATAAATTTTTGCCCAACTTCTGGAGATGGTTTTTTAGGACAACCGGGTATAATTTTAAATGATAATAATGGAATAGATATACTTCCCAATTTTAAATTTGTAGGTACTAAAAAAGAAGATGGATTGATATTTGAAAGTAGGGATGAGGATATTGGATTATCTATCTTTCATAAAATAAGTATTCATGGTGAAGTTTTTAAGTTTCAGACAACTTTAACAAGTGAACATCCAATAAGTGTTGGATGGTTATCAACACCAATTATTCCAGATTTTTCTTCAAGTGAAGAGTTTGTTCAAGTTTCAGGCAATTGGTGCAGTGAGTTTTGTTTTGACAGATTATCCTGGAGACCTGGTGTTGTAGTTAAAGAAAGTCGTTCTGGAAGAACAAGTCATGAAAATTTCCCTGGGTTAATTCTGTTAAATAAAAGTACAACAAACTCAGATGGATCTGCGGTAGGTTTTCATTATGGTTGGTCTGGTGGGCACAGGATGCAGATAGAGGAATTATCTACTGGTCAAAGACAAATTCAATTTGGTCATTCACAATCCTTTAAAAATAAACTGACACAAAAAATTTCAACAGCTCCAGTATTTGTCTCAAAGTCTACAAAAGGTCTAAATGGAATTGCTCAATCATTTCAATCTTTTGTGAGAAAAGAAATTCTTCCATCTAATTTAGAAAAACTGCCAAGGCCTGTTCATTATAATTGTTGGGAGGCTATCTATTTTAAACATTCCTTAAAAGATTTAAAAGAAATTGCGAAACTGGCTGTTTCTTTAGGGGCAGAAAGGTTCGTATTAGATGATGGTTGGTTTGGGCTCCGAGATGATGATACATCTAGTCTTGGAGATTGGTATGTTGATAAAAGAAAATATCCAGACGGTTTAACGCCATTAATTGAGTATGTTAACCATATTGGAATGGAGTTTGGAATTTGGTTTGAACCAGAGATGGTGAGCCCAAATAGTAACCTTTTTAAGAATAATCCCAAATGGATACTTGGAAAAAACAATCAATCATTGGGGCGTAATCAATTAGTTTTAGATTTAAATATTAATGAAGTGCAAAATTATTTATTCGAAAAAATAAGTAAAGTTTTATCAGAAAATAAAATCTCTTATGTGAAATGGGATCATAATAGAGTTTTACCATTTCCTGATCATAATCAAGCAAATGGGTTTTATTGTCTTTTAGATAAATTACGCACATCTTTCCCTTTGGTTGAATTTGAAAGCTGTTCATCAGGTGGTGGAAGAATAGATTATGGAGTTTTAAGCAGAACTCATAGGGTTTGGTTGTCTGATAGTAATGATGCAATGGTTAGATTTAAAATGCAAAATAATGCAGGCATCTGGCTTCCATCAGAAGTAATAGGATCACATGTTGGGCCTAGAAAATGTCATACTTCAGGGCGTATTTTCGATATCTCACTTAGGGCGTGGGTTGCTGCAAGTCGGCATATGGGTTTTGAAATGGACCCACGAGAGCTTACCGCTGAAGAAGCAAATATACTAAAAGCAATTACTAAATGGTATAAAGAAAATCGCCATTGGATGCATAAAGCTTTTTTTCATAGATTAGATTTGAGTGATAAATCTCAAGTGGGTGAAATTCAGGTATCAGCCGATAATGATAGATTTGTCTCATTTGTGGTGCAAATGGAGCAATCAGTATATAGTTCACCAAAGCCAGTTATTTTAACTGGGTTGGATGTAAACTCTATTTACAAAGTAAATCTTATAACACCTGAAAATGCGGCACAAGTTTCAAGAGGCAACATAGCGTTAAGAGATAAAGAGATATCGCTTTCTGGTCAATTTTTGATGTCACGAGGAGTTAATTTACCATGTGCTTTCCCTGGATCAATCTGGGTAATCGAAGGACATAAAATATGACAAACCCAAAACTTGGAACATGTTATTATCCTGAGCACTGGCCTCGAGAAATGTGGGAGAAAGATGCTTCTCGCATGGTTGAACTAGGCTTGTCTTGGGTTCGAATAGGAGAATTTTGTTGGAGTAGAATTGAGCCAAAGGAAGGAGAGTACGATTTTGAGTGGTTGGATGCTGCTATAGATGTTTTGCGCAGGCATAATTTAGATATAATAATGGGAACTCCAACTGCCACGCCTCCTAAATGGGTGCTGGATAAATATCCCGACATGCTTGCAGTTGATAAAATGGGCAATGAGCGAAGATTTGGATCGCGTCGACATTATTGTTTCAGCCATTTGGGGTATAGGAATGAAGCTGCACGAATTACTCGTATAATTGCAAAAAGATATGGTTCAAAAGTACAGGCATGGCAAACAGATAATGAGTACGGATGCCATGACACTACATTGTCATATAGCATGGCTGCCTTAACTGGATTTAGAGATTGGTTGTCACAAAAATATCAGTCACCTGATGCATTGAACAAAGCATGGGGAAATGTATTCTGGTCTATGGAAATAAATGAATTTTCAGATATTGAACTGCCTAATTTAACTGTTACAGAACCTAACCCATCCCACGTAATGGACTTTAGACGTTATACATCTGACCAAGTTGTTGCTTTTAATAGAGTTCAAGTAAATATTTTACGAGAATTTACTAAGAAACCGTTAATACACAATTATATGGGAAGAATTACTGCATTTGACCATTATGATGTTGGTGCAGATCTAGATATTGCCAGTTGGGATAGTTACCCTCTTGGTTTTTTAGAAATGATATCTGATGCGGATGAAAGCTTTAAAGCAAAATATGCTTATCAGGGGGATCCAGACTTTCAATCATTTCATCATGATCTGTATAGGGCAGTCGGGCGTAATCGTTGGTGGGTTATGGAGCAACAGCCAGGCCCAGTTAATTGGGCATCATATAATCCTGCACCATTAAAAGGGATGGTTCGTCTTTGGTCTTGGGAAGCAATTGCTCATGGCGCTGAGACAGTTTGTTATTTCAGATGGCGTCAAGCTCCATTTGCTCAAGAACAAATGCATGCTGGTTTATTGCGTGTAGATGATGAACCAGCACCTGCTTGGGAAGAAATAATAGAGCTTAATAATGAAATAAAATCATTAACTGGCATAGAGCAGGTAACATCAAATGTTGCATTAATCTTTGACTACCCATCTCAATGGGCTTGGGAAATACAACCACAAGCTTCAAATTTTGATTATTTTCATGAAGTTTTTGATACGTATAGTTGCTTGAAAAAGCTTGGTGTAGATGTTGATATTTGTTCCAGTGATGACAAAAACCTTAATAATTATCAGATTGTTTTTGCGCCAAGTTTATTTTTAACAAACAACATAATAGATAATTGCTCTGCACATTTAGTCATAGGCCCAAGATTTAATTCAAAAAGTAAAGATTTCCAAATTCCTCATTCATTGCCACCGAATGTTCCAGGATTAAATGTGATGGTAGAGCGTGTGGAAACGATAAGGCCAAATATGTCTAGACCCTTAAAGGGATCAGGATCTGTAGTTAGGTGGATAGAAGATATTTCCCATAATGCATCAGTTATTGAAGAAACAGAATGTGGAGATCCAATAGTATTACAGCAAAACAACAAAACATATTTAGCCGGTTGTTTAGATCAAAAAGCAAAATTAAGATTATTTAAGAAATTACTTCAAGATCAAAATCTTGATTATTTGGAAATGCCTAACGGTGTAAGGCAGAGATTTACAAAAAACCATAGATTTATTTGGAATTATAGTAATCAAAATCAAACAATTGATGGTATTTTATTGCAGCCAGCGGATGTAAAAATTATTTCAAAAAATTAATAGCAATATTTTACTAACCTTGCGTATTAATAATTTCAGTTTTCCATGTTTTACAATTGATTT
>FZLS01000169.1 GCA_900197625.1 Rhodobacteraceae bacterium Water-Bin34
AAAATCATAATGCGGATGGCCTATAAGCCGGATTTTGTCGTGAGCGACCATTCATCTGCACATTATGTTACCATAATGCTCTAGCAACCACCCGAACCAGTTAGGGCTTCAGCTACCCCGCTCCATAGAGCACACGGTTCCTACTTGGTTTTGCTCCTGGCGGGGCTTGCCATGCCAATATTGTTACCAATATCGCGGTGGGCTCTTACCCCACCGTTTCACCCTTACTCACATTTTGTGAGCGGTTTTTTTTCTGTGGCGCTTTCCCTTGGGTTACCCCAGGCGGGCGTTACCCGCCGCCATTGCTGTAAAGAGTCCGGACTTTCCTCGCTTTCGCGCGGTCGCCCAGCCATCCGCTCAACTCGCATATTAGATAGAGATAGATGCGTCAATAACCATTACTGTGAATTATTTATTTTTACATGTGGCCAATCTTTTGCAAGCGCAATCATAGTTCCCATATCAATTGGAGATAGTTTTCCTTTTTGTTCTGGTAAAAACCTAAGTCGAAATACATTAAGTATATTTAACCATTCTTCAATTGTATCATTAGCTGAACGGTAGCCAAATATATTAGCATTATGTTTAAAAATAGGCCAATCCACATCACCATTATCCAAAACATTTTCTGGCCAAATCGATAATCCTTTATCTGACAATTTTTTCCAGGGGAAATTTTTCCCAGGATCTCGTTTCCGCTCAGGAGCCATATCCGAATGACCAATTATTGACTTTGGAATAATTTCAGGCCTGCGTTTCAGTATATCAAATAATAAGTTATTCAATGAACTGAGTTGGCGTTTATCAAAGCTTTCATCAATTGAGGGGTAATAATCTAATTCAATTCCAATTGAATGAGAATTGACATCATTTATTTCACCCCAGCAACCACGGCCTGCATGCCAAGCTCTTTTTTGTTCATCCACTAACTGAATAATTTTACCAAATTTATCTATTAAATAATGAGCTGATACTTCTGACTTTGGATCAGACATACGAGCGATGGCATCGTCTGAGCTTTTCATTGCTGTGTAATGCAAAACAACCATTTTTGGAGTGACGTAGTCTCTTCTATTTCCAAAATTTGGTGAAGGGCTTTGAAATATTTTTAAGGCATCAACCATAAGAGCACTAACGTACTGGAACCCAATCGCAAGCAAATCCATCACCATCAGGATCTAAAAGTAATGTATCTCTTTGTGGGCCTCCTAAACTTAAAAAAGCCATTTGTGCAATTTCAGGTATAGAGTATTCATGACAGTTGCTACCATTTTCATACCAAATTGCCGGACGTAAATATTTTTGTTCTCCAATTGCTTGATTTTGTGATGCGCTATATTCAAACAAATCTAAGGTTTTTGTTCGTTTCTTTAAGGTAATTTCACGAATTTTATTTATGACTATTTGTTGCTTTGTTGCATCTTTACCTCCAGGTAAAGATAAAACAGGCTCGTACAGACCCTCTGGCGGCGCAACAACCTCAACCTCTTCGATAGTTAATGAATTACTTTCGGAGGTTTCATCAACTTCATCAACATTTTCTGTATCTAGAGAGGTCTCTATCATATCTACCAATGGCTTTACTAAATCAACACTCGCATTTACTGGCGCTGGAATTTCTTCACATGCTGACAATAGAATAAATAAAAATAACCCAGTTAAAATACTACGCATATTACCACCATTTATTTGGTTTCATGTTAAATTCTGCACCATTTTCAAGTATTGATGCAACATTTAACATTTCACCTTCTTCCCATGGACGGCCGATCAGTTGTAAACCCAAGGGTAACCCTTCAGAACTTAAACCCGCCGGCACAGATACTCCAGGCAGTCCAGCAAGATTAACAGTAACTGTAAAAACATCATTTAAATACATTTTTATAGGATCTTCATTTTTCATTTCGCCAAGACCAAATGCTGCAGAAGGTGTGGCTGGAGTGAGTATTGCATCAACCCCTAACGAATAAACGTCATCAAAATCTTTCTTTATTAAAGAACGAACCCGCTGTGCTCTCCTATAATATGCATCGTAAAATCCTGCAGAAAGCACGTATGCCCCAACCATTACTCGACGTTTAACTTCATCTCCAAAACCTTCGGAACGGGTACGCGCGTACATCTCATCTATACCTTCACCAGATTTTAAATGTGCTCTATGCCCATAACGAACACCATCATAACGCGCTAAATTTGAAGATGCCTCTGCAGGAGCTAGGACATAATATGCTGGCAATGCATATTTAGTATGGGGTAAAGAAACATCTACAATTTCAGCACCTGCATCACGCAACATATCTGAACCATTTTGCCAAAGCTTCTCAATTTCATCTGGCATACCATCCAACCTATATTCTTTTGGAATACCTATTTTTTTACCTTTAATATCACCGGTTATTGCAGCTTCAAAATCTGGCACTTCAAAAGGTGCAGAAGTACTATCTTTTGTATCATGCCCAGATATTGCATTTAGAAAAATAGCGCTGTCCTTTACTGTTTTTGTCATTGGTCCAGCTTGATCTAGAGAAGATGCAAAAGCAATTATCCCCCAACGTGAGACGCGGCCATATGTTGGCTTAACACCTACAATTCCAGTAAATGCTGCTGGTTGCCTAATTGAACCACCTGTATCAGTGCCAGTAGCTGCAAGACACAAATCCGCAGCTACAGCTGATGCAGAACCACCTGATGAACCACCAGCAGTCAACTTCTTGTCAGAGCCATCTCTTTGCCAAGGATTTACTGCGGGGCCATAAACAGATGTTTCGTTTGACGAACCCATCGCGAACTCATCCATATTAAGCTTACCTAACATTATAGCACCTTGATCCCATAACCTACTAGTAACCGTACTTTCGTATTCAGGTTTGAAATCTGTTAAAATTTTTGAAGCAGCTTGGGAATTAACATTTTTAGTGCAAAATAAATCTTTTATTCCTAACGGTATTCCGCACATGTCTGGAGCATTTCCTTTGAGCAATAACTCATCTGCTTTTTTCGCTTGTTCACGAGCTAATTCAGGAGTTTTTACACAATAAGCATTCAAAGCATCAGAACCTTCAACTGCACTTATACATGCCTCTGTTAATTCAACAGATGTAATTTCTTTTTTGCGTAATCTTGATCGTGCTTCGGCTATAGTAATTTTATGTAAGTCAGTCATTTTCTATTCCATTACTTTTGGAACGGCAAAAAACCCTTCACGTGAGTCTGGTGCATTTTTGAGAATTTTATTTATTTGATCACCATCAGTAACTGCATCAATCCTTCTAGGTAGAGCCATAGGTGAAACTGATGTGAGTGCATCAACACCTTCAACATCAACTTCTAATAACTGTTCCATAAAACCAACAATACCTGAAAGTTCTTTAGCTAAATTTTCCAGTTCTTCTTCTGGGACTGCTATTCGAGCTAGATGTGCTGCTCGACGTGCAGTTTCTTTATCAATCGACATGATTAAAATCCTGATTTATTTGTCAAATCATTTAACCCGCCGAGTCTATATACGCAAGGTTTTGATAGGAATAATGAAAAAATGATATTTCTTTTCTTGGGAATATTAATTTCTTTTTTGTTTGAAAAAATCTAAAAGTAATTTTTTACATTCAGTCTCAGAAATTCCATCATATACCTCAGGTTTATGATGTGATTGTGGATGGTTAAAAATACATGGTCCTTGATTGACGCCACCAGATTTAATGTCACTAGCACCATAATATAAATTTGCAATTCTAGCATGAGATATAGCCGCAGCACACATTGGACATGGCTCGAGTGTGACATATAAATTAGCACCAATCAGCCGTTCAACACCTAAAATCGAACAGGCATTACGAATTGCTAATATTTCTGCATGAGCGGTTGGATCTTTCAACTCACGAGTTCTATTTCCTGCTGATGAGATTACTTTACCATCTATCTCTATCAAAGCACCCACGGGAACTTCACCTCGATCCTCTGCTTTCTTTGCTTCGTCGATCGCAATTGGCATAAATGATATAAAATTAGTCATAATACTGAATGCGAAAAAAATGCAGGTCTTGCAAGCAGTCTTTCATTACTCCATATGAGGCATATGTCAGATGAACCACAGAGAATTGCGAAATACCTTGCCAGAGCAGGCGTTGCATCGCGTCGTGAAATAGAACGCATGATCGCTATTGGCCAAATCAAACTAAATGGTAAAACTTTGAATACTCCAGCTGTGAAAGTTACTAATAAAGACACAATCCTGGTAAATGACAAACAGATTGGTGAAGCTGATAAAGTAAGATTTTGGCGTTATTATAAACCAATTGGACTGGTTACCACTGA
>FZLS01000153.1 GCA_900197625.1 Rhodobacteraceae bacterium Water-Bin34
TACGCACAATCTGGCTTACGCCAGTTGACTCTACTATATCACCAATGGAATCAGCTTGAACTCCACTGGCGAATAGTAAAATACTAGCTATCGTTAGCTGTGTCTTTTTGATTAATCTGGATTGTAGCATTGTCAGAAGTAATATCAAGATTAATTACAGCGTTTGGTGATGCACACGCAACACCCGCACCAGTAGCACAAGTACCACTAATTTGGTTAATATCAATATCGCCACTATCGCCAACCCATTCTACTGTTAAGCTTTGTGATCCATCATTTTGCAAAGTGTTAAAGTTATTGCTGTCACCAGTAATATCAAAATCCCAAGTTACATCATCAGCTTCAAAGTCGATATCAAATACATTGGAACTACCAACTAAAATTAAATCTGCATCTAATCTTTCAGCACTATAGACATATCCTTGATCAATATCAAAGGTATTTGAATCTCCAGTAATCGCAAAATTATAATTAGAATCGTCTGAACTAGCACTATAACCTATATTCCAATCGACTTCGTTTGAATCTCCGGTTAAATTAAAAGTTAAATCAGAGTTATCCATCTCAATAGGTCCAAAAATTAAGTTTTGATTACCTATCATATCTAAATCAAACGTTAATACTGAACCGGCAATTGTCATATCAGAACCAGACGAAGAAAAATCATCTAATCCAATTTTGTTACCATAACCTACTTGATCAATATATAATGTTAAAGTGTCACCTGTTTGCTCGATCATAATTTCATTATCGTCTGTTGCTTGTGCGAAAACTGAACTTGATGTAAATAAGAATAGCAACCCTGCTATACTAAATAATTTATTCATTTTTGTTTTCCTCTTTTAGTGAGTGCCTTGCATTCGCTCCGTTATGTTGATGCGGATGTCTATGGCCCTCGGTTAAATCCCAGAACTTACGGTCGTGACCCTGGTATATTAGTTCAAGTACGGCGGCTTCAATAGCTGCGCGTACCGCATATGTCACACTCTCATTATTACCCACTCCGTCCTCATATTCTAAAAGTTGAGTGCCTTGCTCAATAAACCTAAACAAGTCACCACCACTTCCGTAAGATAATACCGATTTCTTACTTTGGACGTTTAACAAAACTTCACCCGTTAATACAGATACTGCTCTCACAGAAACCGTAACAACATCTTTACGATACATTTTACTAAACCCGACACCAAGAGTTCTTGCTCCTCGGCCGCCAGTTTCAATATTAGCATCGTAACCTATTATTCCACCCTCAATTATCATCCCTGCAAATAAGAGTGGGCCAACTCCATTTGGCTCTACGCCATTGGCTTTGGCAACATCTTGACGAGTAGATCTTACTATTTGTCTTTCTCGTACAAGATTGTCAATACCTTGTCTTTCTACTACTCTAAACCAGGTTCCTCCACCTGCTGTTTTGAGAGCATCTATTAATAATTCTGTTCCGCCTTGCGTTATCGCAGTAGAAAACGATGCTATATTATCTACTGATTTTCTTTGTCCTGTTTTATCTTCAAAACCATATACTGCTACAACAGGTCTTTCTTTAGCAGGAGGTAAATTTAATAAATCTACATACGCAGGCAATCTAACTGCAGTTGGTTCATCCACGCAGATATACTTTCTTGCCATAACTTTCTGGACACCCATCTGTAAGTGTCTATCAAATCCTTCATCGTACTTACCAGCAAGATCATTACAATCTTGTGGATTCGGACTCCATTGTGGGACTGATGCACATCCACCCAACAATAATAAACATACTAATGCATATTTAGCCATCGGAGTCTTGTCCAAAGTTACCAGTTCCAACCGGTATTTCGATTACTGTTTCTGTTCCATCAGAATCAACTATTGTCATTTTAATATATTCGGATCCATCTTCATTTGTAAGTACTTCGTATGTTACCACATTACCTTCTAATGTAAACGAACCAAATCTAACAGAGCCATCGTTACTAAACATAGACTCAACTAGTTGTTTAGACATTTGAGCATATATTCTACTTTCTAAGTTACGAATAAATTTAGCCATTGTGCTATTATTCGCTTCTCTTTCAGCGGCCTTTCTTGCTGCCTCTAAAGCATCTTCAATAGCCTTTTTACGCGTATTCTCAATATTATCAATAGTTAAATAATGCGCGCCAGTTCCTTGACCACTAAATGATGGGTTTTTAAACCCAAATTTTATTTCGTCAGCAGATACTGAACTCATTGTAAATATTAACATACTAATTAATATAAAATCTTCAATCTTTATTTTTTTCATCTTCATTCTCATTTATTTTCTTCTGCCTTTCCCTATATTCAAGCACCACCTTTACTTTTTCTTGCAGTCGTATCATATCTTGATCAAGCATTCTAATTTGATCAATAAGTCTTATAAGACCCATATGCATTTCTTCTAGCTTTGGATCTAATTGTTCATTAATAAACTTCCATATGAAAAATACGAAATAAGCCATTCCTACAATGGCTACAGTCGTAAATCCGTACTGCTCGATTAAAACCGCGGGGTTTAAAGCATCCATATATTAGTCTCTTCTGACGTCTATCTTACCGTCTTCTACAAAGTTTTCAGATCTAGCTATTCTATCTATAGGCGGAGTTAACTCCAACGCGCTAGAAACTAACATATCTATCTTTATTATTTCATTATTCATCGTCCGGGCTCTATTTTCTAAGCCCTTAGTAAATATATTAAGCGTGTCAATTTGGTCTAAAACGCCTGATAGCATCTGCTTTATAATAGTAAATATAAAAAACCCAGATGCTAAAGCACCAGCGATGGGTAATCCCACATCGCTGATTAGACCAAATATGTCAGTCATTAGCTACTTTTAGCGATGCTTACGGCTTTAAGCCCAGCACCACCTTCTAAGGTATCTGCTGGCATCTTAGAAACTAATTCAATTGCTTTACTTGGAATTGTCATAGTTCCTAAAACAGTAGATCCAGACTTTTGGGTTAATACAACATCTGCAGCAGTACTATTATATACTCTTACTAATGTTGCTTTACTCATATCTGTAGCTGTTGTTAAGTCACCTTGACTTCCTAACAATTTAATTTTCATATTTTTCTCCCATTTGTTCTCTTGTTAAATGCCAATCTGAGTGTCTAAAAAAACCTTGCTTTTCATGACACCAGTACCAACCTTTACTCGTTTGTTCTTCGTTTGTATGATAATATTTTACAGCGCCTCGAGCCTCGACATAAGTCTCTCCGCTCTGTTTGTTACTTGTTTGTACCATCTTGAGTCTCTTCCTTCTACGGCCGCTTCGGACCAATCACCACATTGCAGCGCTGCGTTGTGTTTTCTAAATTTACTCAAGCGCGTGAGTCCCATATTAAACATCATATTAGCAACGATTTGCTTCACTTCTTCAGGATATCCATCCCAACCATCATGTAGTTTTTTACAATCTTCAATAACTGTTTCTACATCTTTGGCAAAGCATTCATCGACTCTATCCTCTGCGACAGGAGTACCGACCTCCATCCCATGTTCTGGGTCTCCTTCAAGTACAAGGTGCCCAATACCGAATGTTGGATAACCAAGATGGTCATTATATATTTCATAAACTACTCCTTCGTCAATCTTTAATGTTTCTTTTAATTGTTCTATATTCATTTTTTTTTCCTGTTCCTTTATCCACCAAATTGCCATTATAAACTCGCTTCCCAATCATTCCACCATTTTGTGTATTTGCCTTGGAATTCGATTTCGTTATCATGATTATGTGGATGTGTTTCACCTTTAGCTAATGTTGTTCTATCAGCTTCAGGTATTTCATATGTAGCAGTTCTTGTTTCAACTAAATCGTTTTCACTTACTACTGTTACTTCAAAATCTTCTGTATTACCATCACCATCTACTACTTTACTTTGAGTTTCCATAGTGAAATCGCTATAATCTTTAAATGTCCAAGTAATAGATGTTGATTCACCTGCTTCATTTCTTGCTATTTCATATGTTGATGTTGTATATAAATTCATAATTATTCCTTAGAGACAGTTATTAGATGTTGCTTGAGATCTTACTTCTAATCTATATGATCCTAATGGTGTTTCTTGATAACCTGCCTTTTGCATATAGCCATTTAATGTGACTATCATAGTACGTGTATTTGAAGCATAACATTCAGCTGATGCAGTCGCTGTGAAGGTAGCTCCAATTGATTGATAATTGTTTACACTTTGGTAACTATTATCGGAAGCTGCGAATGAAGCAAAGGAACTACTACCTCCTGCAACACTTCCTCCAATTCCTGAAGATGAAACTGACCAATCCAGTTTTATGGCCGTTGCTCCAGTTTGATTAAATCTACCTACATTCACCCATGTACTAGAACTTGTAAAATTATTAGCAGTACCCGATGTATTCCACCATCTCTCAGTATCATAACCAGTTGTTAGTGGTCTAGCTTGTATATAAACATAAGGATCTAATCTAACCATTTTTATTTGTAATTGAACCTGGTGGTTCAATACGATACCTGAGGTTTGATGATCATCAATAAATATAGTGTCATTGCCAACATTATTACGCATGTAATGTGTAATAGAAAGTGGAAGAGTATCTACTGCATTTCTAAATTCTCCGAAAGACAGCTGTGAACCCGAAGTGGTACTAATTCCGTCTGCACCTGCATAAGTTGTGTCTGGAGCTCCAATTCCTCTAATATCCGAGTCATTTAGGGTAGCTTGAGTTCCGGTAGTTCCACCAACTTCTACGTGAATTGCGTCTAAACTTAAATTTGTTAACGGTAATGCCATTACTTAATTATCTCCGTAATTAAATCCTCAAATTGCTCTATTTTCTCGACTCTATTTGGCCACAGAATATATTCTTTTTCGGGATTCTTTTTTAAATTTGATAATAAGGGAAGTATAGAGTTATAAAGCTTATTTAGCTTATCTTCTAATTCTTGTGAGGTTGCCGCAGCAGTTGTTGCCTCGGACTTTACCGACTGTACGGCTTCAAGCTCGTTTTCATCAACGGCTGTAAAACCAAAATCGAAATCTA
>FZLS01000116.1 GCA_900197625.1 Rhodobacteraceae bacterium Water-Bin34
TTTGTACACCTTTTTTTGAAAAATAGTATATAGTTTTTATACGTATTTGTTATAAGCTTATAACTTTTCGGAATAAGGACTCGAAGTTACTTGATCTTAGAAAAGTTACGTTCTTTAATAAATTCTATCTTAGATCTAAACTTATTCTCTAGGATATCACCTTTATGCGATATGATGAACACGTTTGTACCATCTTCTAGGGTGTTTAGAATTTTAGTAAGATTGTCAATACCGTCATGATCTAGAGAAGAATCAAAGGTTTCGTCAAGCACAAGTAGATTAGTAGATGCTGAATTTTTCATCTTGGCAATCTGTCTCCACGTAAATAACAAAGACAAATCAATTCTTTGCTTTTCACCTTCAGAAAATGATGCATAATTAAACGCATCGCGATGTCTAGATCTTATTGTTTCAGTAAAGTTTTCATCTAAGTGAAATGCGACAAAGAAATCTAAGACTTGTAAGTACTGATTAATAAGCCTATTCATAACAGGCAAATATTGTTTAATAACCTTAGTTTTTATGCCCGTATCTTTCAACATCTCGCCTATAACTTCATTGTACGTGCGCTCTTCTACATATTCTAGTTTTTTCTCGGTTATTGAGTCTTTATTATCACGCAAAGCGTTTAGTTCGTCTTTAGCGGTTTTAATATCTCCAGATGACTGCAACAAAGTACTAATTTCTTTCTGAATCTTTTCGATCTCTCTTTGCATGATATTGATCTTATCATTATTAGAGTTGATCTGTCTCTGCTTGGCTAAAAGCTCTTTCATATTATTTTGGCATTCTAGCAATTGAGAAGCACATTTGTCGTTATCTAGTGATAACTCCTTCATACCTTCTTGTATGCTTGCGGCTGTCGCTTTAATGTGACTTAAACGATTGTCTTTAATCTTTGCGTCTATATCTTGATCACATGTTGGACATATTTCGTTTTCTTCAAAAAACTTAGCTTGACTTACTAAATCTTTTATTTTAGATTTAAACACTTTATCTTCTGACTTGATATCAGACACCTTTCTGGATAGTTCGTCGTGTTTGTTATTTTCAATTTCAGTTAAAGCATCTAGGTTTTTACCTAACTCTGATGATTGATTAACTAACGCCTTTACGTCATCTTCGTATGCTTCAATAGAGTTTTCTTTAGATTCAATCATGTCTTTATTGATTGCTTGTAGATCTTTAATATATTTAGATTGAGTGTCCATCTTGGCTTTATATAAATCTAAAGAATGGTTAATCTCAGTAAGTTCTTCTTTTATCTTAGAGTTGCGTTCTTTAAGTAGTGTGTTCATTTTACTAAAGATGTTAATATCCAACAAATCTTCAATAACAGACCTACGTGTCCATGCTGGTAACTGCATAAATGGAATAAAAGAACTACTTCCTAATACAACAACCTGATGGAATGATTTGTGATTTAGCTTAAGAATATTTTGCTCTAAGAATTTTTGATAGTCTCTTGCGTTTGAAGACTGATTAATCATATTATTGTTCTGCCAGATTTCAAACTTGTTAGGTTTAATACCACGAACAATCTTAAACTCCGAATTACCAATATTAAACTCTACTTCAACAACAGTACCTTTCTTATTAATACTGTTAATCATTTGATCTTTCTTAATATCTCTGTGTGGCTTGCCAAATAATCCAAACGATAACGCATCTAACATAGTTGATTTACCTGCGCCATTAGATCCGACGACTAACGTTGATGGAGTTCTATCAAGTTGTACTTTAATTGTATCATTACCAGTTGAAAGAAAGTTCTTCCAACTTACACTTTTAAAATGTATCATACTACCTCAAGGTTTTGTGCTTCAGTATAAAGCTTTCTCAATTCAATTTTTAAATGATCCTTATCTAATTCAGTATCGACTGCTTCTACGTAAGAATCTAATAATTCAGTTGTATCTTCTAAAGACACCTTTTCGTCTTCAACGCTTTCGCCCAAGTATTCCTCAAAGCTTTCTGCGATTTTTAATTCATAAGTTTCTATACTTTGCAACTTATCAACAAATTTATCAAAGCCGTATAGATCGTTTTTACTAAGCACAATTAGCTTTATAAATTTATGTTGACAGTCAGTAAAGTCAAAATCGCTATAGTCATTATTCGAATCATCATACACGATCTTTTTAAACATAGTAATAGGATTACGTACAGGAGTAATTTCTCTTGTCTCCGTATCTAACACGTGAAAGTATTTTGGATCATCAACATCGGCCCATGTAAACTCAAACTGAGAACCTAGGTAATCAACATTACCTTGACTTGATCTTGTGTGAAAATGTCCGGACAATACTTTTTCAAATCTCGAGAAAATATCTGCATTCATTCCGTGTGGATTGGTTACTCCTGCCATCATTTCAAAACCAGCTAATTCTAAGTGTGCTCCAAGAATTGGCGCCTTACAGTTTAAAGCAAAGTCAACATACTCTTTATAGTTTGAGTTATTAATCCAAGGGATAACTGCAACTCCTAAGCCATCATAATCCAACACAGTTGGTTTCATAACAATATTTACATTGCTGGTAAAATAACCAAGCAATTCTTTGAGGCTGCACAACTCGTTAGTGTTTTTGAAATAGACGTCATGATTTCCGGGAATAATATCCATGGTAATGCCGGCATCACGCATAGGCTCAAGAAAATGCTTACGATTAGCATTGAGTGCTTTAAAGTTGACGAATTTTCTGTGCTCATAATAGTCTCCTAGATGAAGAATGTTTGTTATATTATTTTCTTTTAGATATGGAAAAAATATTTCCTCATAAAATCTTTCTTGATACTTTAAAAAAATATCAGATGAATTTCTTACACCACAATGTGTGTCATTCAATATAGCAATCTTCATATTACACCATAAATAATTCTAGTTTTTCTTTCTCTTTTTCTTCTTTAGCAAATTCTTTGATTTTTTCGTCCTTTACTCTAATCTTATCAATCCTTTGTCTAAGAGTATCAACATATTCCATTGTTTGTTGTGCACCTGCGTCATCCATTCCCATGGCAGCAAAGTCTTCGATTCCCATCTTTTCAATAAATCTAAATTTAATTTCTTGTTGCTTTTTCTCTTTGGTGATTCTTCGAATAAACGCAAAGAAGCATATTTGTGTGAAATAAGAAAACGCATTAGGATTGCCAGTCCTTGTTGTCGTTTCTATTTTATAGTTATTAATTGCACGTAAACAATTTTCTACACCATCCATAACCATCTCCTCACGATAAGTGTACCGAACAAAGTTCGGTCTGTGGGACAGGCCTTCTGATATTTTCATAAAACACGACGCAATGTAATTAGTTACCGTAGGAGTGACTTCATCTGCATCCTTTGCGGCTCGAGCTGCAATCGCATAATCCATAACAGCTTGAGAAAATTCCTTATTGTTTACGTAATGTGGTTTATCTTTTGGTTTGATTTTTTTAGTCATGTATTTCTCCCGATAATAGTATATTATAACACAGTATACTATAAAAGTACACAGTTATTTTCATTAAATTAATTTAGTTTTTTTGCATAAAAAGGTGTACAAATCGCGAAAAGCGTGATATAATATAAGAGTCCACTTGAGGATAGGGGTATACTAATGTATTGTTTTCGTCTCTGGTTCATCAAAATCTAATTGATCATTCTCCGTATCATATTCATAATTATCACTATATGTTTCTATAGTATCTCTAATCTCATCTTGGCAAGAATATTTAATATATGACTCTTTCGTTTCGGTCACAACCTCAGTATGGTTAATAACAAATCGCTTCATTATCTTAAATACCTTTTTGTCAGAGAATGGAAACCAGTCATTAAAAGTCCAGATACCGGCAGGTGAAACCTGCACGGCCGCAGGCCGTTCTACAATGAATGCATGCTCGGTCGACGATTGAACATAGCAAATAAGGTTTTCACCATTCGTCAACTTAAAGTGTCGTACATCTACTTCTTGTATTGTTTCCATTTATATATTTATATCATGAATTTTATAGTCGAATTTTTCTCTACTATAAATTCTGATTCTCTCCCCAGCGTGTTCTAATGTGTAATTTTTATTTGACTTCCAATGTAAATCATCAGCAATGTCATATACCTTAGTATCTATATCATCACCAGATTTTCTTAATCCTCTTCCGATACTTTGGAGAACCCTAATTTGTGACTTACTTGGTGAAGCAAAAATAATGTTGTGTAGACGCTTAATATTAATACCTGTAGAAAAAGTGCCCATACTAGCGACAATAATCGCGTCGTCCTGCTTCTCTGTAATCGCTCGAATTTCTTCCCGCGTATCCACGTCGGTCTCTCCGGATACATAAAACAATCTCCTAGTGTTTCGTGGCAATTTACTAAATTTTTCTTGTAGCATATTGTGTAAAGGCTTTCCGTGCTTCTCCACAAACTGAAACAATATTAGTGTATTACCAGTTTGATCCATTGCCAGATTTGATATAAAGTTATTCCTCGGCTCGTATTTGACAATAAAATCAATCTCTTCTTGGTATTTCATTTTAGACACAAGCCTGCAATACTCATCGCTATATTTTAATAACAAGACAAATATGTCCAGTTGTGCTAAAGATTTTTCTTCTATTAGCTTTTTCGTAGTGGTCACTTTATGCACAGGACCAAATAAACCTTCTAATACTAACTGATGTGTTTGGGTACCGTCTAATGTTCCTGTAGTTCCCATTCTGTACTGTGCATTTACACACTTTTCTAATATCGCAGTTAACGACTTTGCCTTAAAGTTATGAGCTTCATCTCCAATTACCATACCGTAGTTTTCAAACCATGGCGTCTGCATTTTATAAATCGATTGCCAAGTTGTAATTATTACCCTATGCTTTAAATTGTATTTCTCTTTGCCAGAATATATTTTATGGCAATTATCACTAACATTCCAATCATCCATCTTAGAATAGTCATCAAAATCAGAATACATCTGCTCTACCAACGAAGTAGTAGGAACAATCAGCAATACATTACTATCATACATCTCCAAATAATACCTAACTGCTAAATAAATGATTAAACTTTTCCCAGAAGCCGTGGGACTTAACAATAAAGATCGTTTATTATCTAGCGCGTGTGAGAGCGCATCTAATTGATAATCCCTAGGTGTAATACTATCTCCGTTAGCTGTGAGCACTACTTGTGCAAGAAAGCTTTCGATATCATGTATCTCATTACTATCTGGTCTACCAAAAGAAGAATTATCCTCAACTACGATCTCATATCCACGAGCATCAGCAAATTCTTTGAAATACCTAAATAATCCACCATAGATTTGTTTCTTACGCAAATCGTACAATCGTATTTTGCCATCCCACATTCTATTTTTGTATGACGGCATAAACTTATAACCAGGAACATAAAAGCAGAAGTGTTCTGACAACTCCATTTCAATCCCCGGATCTGTTATAACGCTTAAAAATACTTCGTTCTTTTTCTTAACGACAATTTTTTCCATTACATCCCACTAGTAAATTTGTTCCATTCAATAATATTTTTAATGTTCTGATGTCTCCACTTAATATTGTCAAGTATTTCTTTTAAAGTGTCGACAAGCTCTTGAGTATAATGCATCTTTGCCTGATGTGCCTGAATAATAGGATCTGAATCATACCACTTATCCATATCACCCTTCAACACAGTAAGACCGTTTAAGGGATCGTAATCCCATCCCTTAGAATCCATCTCTTCTTGACTTAGCTTACCATTATAATGCATAAACTTATCTCTCAGCAGGACTTTAAATTCTAAGTCTAGCTTCTTAAATCTTAGCTTATTTACAGAATATAGTTCTAAGTACTTTGAATGAAGTTTTGCGGAGTCTCGAGCTGATTGATCTAATTGCAATTCGTCTATAACCGAATCTTTTTTCCACATCTCAAGTATTTGTTCTAAATTGTTCATAATATTTCCATTTTGTATATTGTAATATACATTACACTACACATTATAATATATATTTATATAAGTTACTTAATTTCGTAGTAAGTATACTTTAACGTTACGTCAGCTTGTAGATATTCAATATCAGTCTGCTGAGTAGAAAATTCAACAGCGGATAGATTAGTAGGAAAGCAGTCTCTAAAAGTAATTTCTTTAGTGACGTTGTTATGGCTACTTAATATCGATAGCGTAGCATCAGACTTAAACTTTTCACCATTTTCGATAATGTTGTGCATCCAATTAAACATTTCAATATAATTTTCCATATCTTCTGTTACATTAAATCGTATTGCAAGATCACCGAAAGTAATCCTATCACCAGTAAAAGCTAAATTAGATCCTTTATAAGGATTCGGTGCTTCGCCTAATGACAGATCCGGAAGAGTTACTGCTGTACAAAAATACTCAACATTTGCGTACTGAGTAGAATCGATTTTAAATTGAAATCCCGTAGGACTTAAAAAATTTTTATTTTGAGTAGTCATATATCTATTTATACCAATCTATCCGCTAAGAGTTAATTATTTTTCGTTAACAAACTCATTCAGCTCTTTTGCTACCGAAATAACATCCGATGCCTTTAGTTGTCTAGCTGGTATAACCTTTGGGTTATCTTCATTCCTTGCGTTATGTTCGTGAACTTGATCAATCTTCCTGTGGATATTTCCCTCAAGTATACCTTGAGCTTGGTTTAGTAAGTCGGCTCTAATTTCGAACCCTGATTTTCCATTTGACATATGTACCTCCTTGTGTGTATGTGTGTTATGTCTGTATCTTAAATGATACAATATTATTTATACGCATAAAAAAAGGGACCCGAAGGTCCCTTAATCGCAAATCTAATTAAAGATTAGCTGTTCTGCATGATTCCGTCTACTCTAAAGATTCTAAAGTATGGGTTAGCTCTTGCAGTACCTACACCATCAGCTGCTACATATGGGTTAGCGACCATGCCGTATCTAGTTTTGAAACCGATTCTTGGCTGGAAGTCTTCTTCACCAATTGCTTTAACCATAGTTAAAGGAACGTATGGGCAATAGAAAAGACCTGCGTCATATGGAGTAGTACCTCTGTAACCTACAGTTACGTAGTCAGGATTAGTACCAGTTGCGTATGGATCTACATATACTTTAAACTTACCGTTAAGAACACCAGCAAAAGTATTACCAGTATCATCAACATTCAAGT
>FZLS01000104.1 GCA_900197625.1 Rhodobacteraceae bacterium Water-Bin34
AGGCTAAATTAACTGTGTACATATGCATCCATACGTGGTATATTGGTATCAAGAGATGAAAACATATGGAGACTATATTATGATTACGATTCACCAAATTCAACTGACTAACGATCAAATTGATGCTGTAAATGCTGGCGAAACTGTACCAGCCTTTGAAGCAAAAAACAAATTGTCTATCTTCGGTGCTGACAAATTTGATTCAAAAATGTTCTCAATGTTTACTGAAGCTTATACTGTAGCTACTACACGTTTAGAGCAAGCTTTTGAATGGACTAACCTTTGGAATAGACAAGATATGGTTGAAGCAATTGGCGATCGTAACCATAGTTCTTCTGTAGGCGATATCTTTGAATTGAATGGAGAATTCTTTCTTTGTTCAAATTTTGGTTTTAAACAAATTAAAGTGGAGGCAGTATAATGTACGTTATTTCAACTCAAACTCTTGAAAACTATGGTGCTCACAGTGAAGACGGTAAGCACTCAAGCGGTAACGCTTATTGGAAATTTAAAGGTGGGAACGATTACATTGTTTCTACTTTAGACCGTATTCAAGATGCTACAGCATTTGTTGCAGCCTTGTGTATGGAAAACGATATCTCCTATAAGGAGTTTCCTGTTACTTTCAGATCATATGATGAATGGAAGGATGAGCTAGGCAAACTATCGCCTGAGTATGCTGAATTTTTAGAGAGCAACGCTATACGCGTATCTCCTGGAAAGGAAGTTGCATGATCCTGCAGGATTACTGGCAAGAAATATCTTTATTGATATTTTTTGTCATTGCATTACGCCAGCATGGAAGAATGGCGTTTAGAGACGGCCTCAAAGATGGGGCCGAAGTTACTTTAGATATGCTAGAAAAGGAGCGTATTATATCAATCAGTGACGAAGGTGAAATTACTGGAGTCTGTGAAAGGGAACAATGAAAAAATTTATTATAAATAACTGGGAAGTTGTAATGGACCACAGTAAAAATCCATTAAGCAACATTCAGGACTTACGTGTACGCCATATGGTTATGCAAATATTAGCATGGATGTGGTGTTTAATTTTTACTATGATGACAGGCACATGGATGTATCTTGGTGTCAATGTATTATTTCATGCCTTACTATTAGGCGGAGTGTGTATTACTGTTGGTATGTTTGAAACTGCCAAAAGACGCCCTGATATGTTTAGGGCAAATGGACGTGGTCCAGGTGGTGAACATGAGTGAAGATCCGTATCATAATAAAGGTGTTGGACTAGCATTTCTTATTATAGCATTTACTATGATAGGTATTCCTATTATTATAGGTGTTAGTATGGGTTGGTTCAACTTGTTTGGTATTTTAGGACTATAAATCAAAAGGATTAAAAATGAAAGAACAACTAGTTAAAGCAGCTCAGATGCATGCAGCAGGTGAGCTAGAACGTGCCAAAACTAACATTATGGTTTATATGAACCAGTCTGTTGGTATTGGTGAGCATAGCGATATTGTAGAAGCTATTCAAGAAGAACTTGATAAGATGGCTGCTGCAGAAGATCGAATGGATATGCTACACAAATATTTTACATAAAAGCTAAATTAACTGTGTACATTCTCTTTTTTATGTGGTATAATGTTTACATAATATCATAAGGAGAGAGAAAATGGGTATTAAAATAAATAAAAATCGTGTATCAGATTCTTACATCGGAACATTTGACTATAAAAATAGTGATGATATGTTTCAACTTGATGATCTGCGTACAATGGTTAAACACATGAACCGCGACCTTCGCGATGCTGGCATGGATTATCAATTCTATGTTAAGTGTCAGGGTCGCGGACATCGTCAAGGCGTTCGCCGCTATAATCAGTCACTGCCTCTTCCCCTGGCAGAAAAGGTAGATGCATACATTTACCGTCGGTGATTAGTATGAACTATATCGAAATTACTGGTGGCACAAAGTCCCAACGAGCGATCGCTGATAAAGTAGTCTCGTGGTATCTCAAAAGAGTATTACCACGAGTACGTACACTTGACATTACAGTCCGTCTTACAAATTGTTTAAAGAATGAGGGTGCTTATGGCTATTGTCTTGAGCTCGATTCTCATAAAGAGTTTGATATTGAAATCGATAAAACATTACGTTTATTTGATTTTGTATCAACTCTTTGTCATGAGATGACTCATCTTAAACAGTACTATCGTAAAGAAATGATAGCATTAGATGGTGGACGTATTCGTTGGAAGAAAAAGGTTTACAACTCAAACTTTAAATATGAGAATAAACCTTGGGAAAAAGAAGCCTTTAAAGTAGAAGCACAATTAGCTCGCGATTGTTTTACAGATATCTTATAAAGCCTTTTAGTAGGCTTTTGTTTTTGTATAAATAGTATAAACACAACACGGGAATAATATGACATGCTCACTTTTAAAGGGTTTATTTCAGAAATGTATGTAAAACTATCTGGAGAACAGTTACTCAAACCTGGAAGAGAAGGTCGAGCAGAAACTATTGTTCGTAAAATCGTCGATGGTGACCCCTTTCTTACAATGAAAGGCGATACAGTAATTCTTAAAAAAGATAAAGCCTTTGGAGAATATAGAGCAGCATTACGTGATGCCAATAAAAAGGCAATGAATGCAGTCATATTTACTGGTGTTAACGGTAAAGAATATCAATTGGCTGACCTAGCAAAATCACCAGAATTTGGTGGTAAAGGAAAAGGTTCAGGAACTCGTGCGGAAGATGAAGCACTAGCAGATCTAAAGAAAAAGCTTCAGGCAGTATTCGATAAAGAAACCGTACCATTTATTTTGGTTAAGATCGGAAAGAGAACCGAGCGTGTTGCTGCTATTGAATCTACTCCAGGTGTACCTAAATCTGATTTCCATATGCTTGATCCAGAAGGTAAAGAAGTATTCTGGATATCCCATAAAAAAGGTAATAAGGCAAATGACTTCCAACAATATGGTGGCATGCCTGAACTAAAGAATACTAAATCGCGTGATATGTTTAAGTTCGTTGATGATGTAGTAAAAGAACTTAATGGCGCTAAACGCTTTCCTATGAAGACTGCATATGCACGTAAAGTTACAGATCCTAAAATCATACGTATGACAATGTACGGTAAAGGATTTAAAGGAAAGCCTGATGGCCGACAAAACATTGATGTTCTATACCAAGGACCAATGAATCTACAACGAAAAGGAATAAAAGACGGTATTCCTATATACACAATTACTTCAAACCATACACAATATCACAACGAATTGCCGACAGGTGATTACGAATGCTATTACTATGTTCGTCCAGAGCAAGCTAAAAACCAGTTTGGAATTCCAGGAGCTAGGTTCTTTATAGTTGCAAAAGGTACAGCAATTAAGAATAGAAATACTAAGGTAATATAATGCTTAATTTTAAGTCACATGCTCTAACAGAAGCAACGTCTTCTAAAAATACACACATGACGCATATCGAAGATCGAGTGATCTACGGTGGTGTTAGTGGTGCACGTGACGCCATACTTGCATTAAGAGCTATGCGTGATATGTTAGCAGGTAATTCAAAGAAAACTACAGATGTAACAGTTAAATGGGATGGTGCACCAGCGGTTTTTGCTGGCATTGATCCTACGGATAAAAAATTCTTTGTTGCTAAAAAAGGTATCTTTAATAAAAACCCTAAAGTATATAAATCACATGCTGAAATCGATGCCGATACATCTGGAGACTTAGCAACTAAGCTCAAGGTCGCTTTTGACGAATTAAGTAAGATAGGAATTACAGGAGTAGTTCAAGGGGATCTTATGTTCACAAAGGATGATCTCAAGACGGAGACAATTGACGGTGTTAAATATATTACTTTTCATCCCAATACTATTGTATACGCTGTGCGTGCTGATTCTATGGAAGCCAAATTCATACGTAAAGCTAAAGTTGGAATTGCTGTACATACTTCTTACAGCGGCGATACATTTGAAAATATGCGAGCCTCTTATAATGTTAAAGCTTCTTCATTTAAAAAGACGCCATCTGTGTGGCTTCAGGATGCTAACCTCAGAGATCTATCTGGAACAGCAACTCTTACACAAAAAGATACTGATGAGGTCACAAAAGCGCTCAGCGATGCTGGTAAAATCTTTAACAAGATTAAAGGAAGTGCACTCAACGACCTTTCAAAGAACTCTGAGCTTGCTGGTCTTATCGAAACGTATAACAATACATTCGTTAGAGCAGGAAAGAAAATTACAAATACATCTAAACACGTGGATGGACTCATTAAATGGATCGAAGCAAGATTTCAAAAAGAAGCAGATAAAGTAAAGACACAAGTATCTAAAGATCGTAAATTCGCAAAGCGTGATGATCTACTAAAGTTCTTTTCACCTGCAAACAAAACAAATTTAAAAGCAATATTTGATTTACAAAATGCTATTGTAGTGGCGAAACTTATTATTATAAATAAACTAAACAAAGTAAATAATATTGACACATTTATTAAAACACAAGCTGGATTCCAAGTAACAGGCGTTGAAGGTTTTGTGGCGATTGATAAATTAAAAGGCGGAGCAGTTAAGTTAGTTGATCGTATGACGTTTAGCTATAACAATTTCTCTAAAGACGTTATTAAAGGCTGGGACACACCGTCTCGATCCTAATGGGAAGAAACATGGAACAAACAAATGAAGCGTTGAATACACAACAACGCATGAAACTAAAGCAAGCTATGCGCCGCAATAAGGCGAAAATCCAAATGGGTCGTAAAAGATCCATGCGTAAACTAGCATCTAAAGAAGTACTTGTCAAACGTGCAGAACGTCAAGCACGTCAGGCTATGGTCAAAAAGATGCTACGTGATAAAGATAAGTCTGACTTGTCTTATGCTGCTCGTAAGGGTGTTGAAGATAGGGTTGCAAAGAAAAAACAAGCCATTAAAACATTGGCTAAAAAACTTCTTAAAACTGTTAGGCAAAAAGATAGGGCTAAGCTCCAGAAAAAGAAATCTGGGGATAAGTAATGTCATTTAAGTCATTTAGTGAGTATGTCACTGAAGCCACAAAAGAAATTACGTTTACCTTTGGAAGGTTTAATCCTCCGACTGTAGGCCATGAGAAGCTGTTAGACGCTGTAGCTAAGGTTGCACGCGGATCTAAATATATGGTATTCGCTTCTCAATCAAAAGATAATAAAAAGAATCCATTAGATTATAATACTAAAGTTAAGTATATGCGCAAGATGTTCCCACGTCATGCCCGTTCAATTCAATTAGACAAATCAGTTAAGAATGTATTTGATATTCTAGTCAAGATATACGATCAAGGTTATAACCGAGTTAATATGGTTGTTGGATCAGATCGTGTAACTGAGTTTGAAGCATTGATCGGTAGGTATAATGCTGTCAAAGGTCGTCATGGTTTCTATAATTTTGAAGGTGGAGTTAATGTAATCTCTGCTGGAGAACGTGATCCTGATGCAGAAGGCGTGTCTGGTATGTCAGCTTCTAAGATGAGAGCTGCAGCCCAAGCCAATGATTTTAGTTTATTTACTAAAGGACTACCAAAGAGTTTTAAAGATGGTAAGCAATTATTTAATGATTTGCGTACCGCTATGGGACTTAAAGAATCCCATGATTACCGTCAGCACATACAATTGCAAACAGTATCTGAAGAACGAGAAGCATATGTTCAAGGAGATTTATTTGAACTAGGCGATCTTGTTGCAATTAAAGAATCAGATGAAGTCGGAACGGTTTCTATGCTGGGATCTAACTATGTGCTGATCGAGATGGCTGACGGTAAGAAAATGCGTAAGTGGTTAACCGACATCGAAAAGCTCGATGAAGCATGTTGGGACACTCACAAACAAGTTGGAATGAAAACCAAGAATGGTAAACAAGTACCAAACTGTGTACCTAAAGAATCAGAAGATCCTGATATTGGTGATCGCAAAGGTTCTCAACCGGCTGCATATCATAAAGGACTTGCTAAGTCTACAAAATCAAAGCGTGATGCTCAATTTAAGAAGCAAGCTAAAATGGATGATGATGATCCAAATGCATATAAGCCAGCACCTGGTGATAAAGATGCAAAGACTAAGCCATCCAAACATACTAAAAAATATAATCAAATGTACGGTGAAGATATGAAATCATTTAGCGAATACAACGAAACTTTAGATGAAGATGCAACTGCTGGGTTAAAGAAGAAAGCCGAGAAATCAGGTATGCCTCTTGGAATCCTTAGGCAAGTTTATAATCGTGGTGTAGCTGCATGGAAAACCGGTCACCGTCCTGGTACAACTCCACAACAATGGGGATTTGCACGGGTTAATTCATTTGTTACAAAATCATCTGGAACATGGGGCAAAGCAGATAAAGATCTTGCTGCTAAGGTGCGATCATGAAGATGACAGAATTACAAAAGATGTATCATCGTGCACGTGGTAGATGGTCTAAAAACGCTGGTAAAGAAGAACAGCGTAAAGCTGACTTTCATACAATGCGTGAGAAGAAAGCATTTACTCCACATATGATGTATGATCCTAAAACTGGCAAAGGCTATAAGGCTGAAAAAGAAGAAGATCATCTTCGTATGAAAAAGATGGGATACGGCCATGAAAAACCAAACATGTCTGAAGGCACTGGATCTTCTGAGACATGGGAAGCTGGTTATAAGCGTCGCGTAGTAAAAACAACAAGTCCTGATCACAAAGAAAAGGGATATAATTGGAGAATTAAAGGTAAAGACCGTTCAGAGATATCTATTAAATTGTATAAATCTAAGCCAGACCAGGCTGAATTTAATAGGCAAATGAAACGTGTTGCCGGACATGAGTTTGGAGGATAAAAATGAAAACTTTTAAATTATTTTTAGAACATCCAAGCTGTGGAACTGATGAATGCTGCCAGCAATGTGAAGGCAGTATTGATGAGCGAGGTAGTGATTCAAAAGGTCATTATCGTTCTACCGAAAAGGGAGCTGGTATGACTGCAAAAGGCGTAGCCGCAGTCAATCGTAAAACCGGCGGTAACCTTAAAACAGCAGTAACAGGTAAAGTTAAACCTGGTAGTAAAGATGCAGCAAGACGAAAGTCATTCTGTGCACGAATGAGCGGAATGAAAGGGCCTATGAAAGATGAAAAAGGTAGGCCTACTCGTAAAGCTATGTCCTTAAAAAGGTGGAAATGTTAATGGCAAATAATCCTGTAAATAATCGCTTAGATCGTATTGAAGAAAAGCTGGATCAAATGAGTGAAGTACTAATATCACTTGCTCGCTTTGAAGAAAAGATGGATGCTTATAACGAGTACCGTGAGAGATCATGGGATCGTATGAATAAGTTTTCAGAAAAGCTCGATGTAATTGAAAAGAAGTGCGATGATAACGCTCGTACTGTGCATACTATAAATAAATTATTCTGGGTAGGAATAGTCGCTATTATAACAGCAATAACTGCCCAAATTTGGATGTAAACAAAAAAACAGTAGCAGCAGTTGCTTCTGCTCTAATTGAAAAACAAATAGGAGAATAGGATGGATAATCCAATCGCAGAAGCATATATCAAGATGCTTCAAGAACGAAATAAAAAAGAAGATAAGCTGGATCCAGTAGGTCAAGCCGATGATGATATCGATAATGACGGTGACGTAGATTCCTCTGATGAGTATCTGCACAAGCGTCGTAAGGCTATTAAAAAGTCTATGAAAAAAGAAGAGTTTACTGAAGAAGAGCAAGCGATGATTGATGAGGCCAAAAAGCGTGGTCTTACACCTGATCAAGTACGTAAAGCTCTTGCATCAGACAAAGCTAAATCAAAAGGTAAGTCTTCAGTATCTCTACGTAAAACACCTTGGGATAAATTTAAAGAAGCTGTTGAAATCGAAACTGATGACGACAAAACTGATGTAGATGATCCAAAGGCAGCTAAAGATAAAAAGAAAAAGCCTGAGAAAAAAGACGTAGATCCTGCGGCCGCAAATGCTCCGTCACAAGATGATCGTGCTGCAGCTGCAGATGAGCCTGATCCTACTCCGGTACCTGAAAGAGAACCTGCTCCTGAAAAAGACGAGCCGGCTCCTGAAAAGAAAAAAGAAAAAATCGTTGTGAAAAAGAAAAGTGAAAAGGAAGAATCAGTGAAAAAAGAATCTTTTAACTGGGATGAGATCTCTGAAATGAATGATGAGCAAGTAGATGCATTCATTGATACACTAGACGAATCTCAACTAGATGCATTTGAATTAGAAATGAACTCGTTGGCTGAAGCAGCAAA
>FZLS01000119.1 GCA_900197625.1 Rhodobacteraceae bacterium Water-Bin34
TTCGTAATTGTGTTTCTAATACTGGCCCACGCGGGCGGGTGCTATTTGCCATACTCATAATGTATATAGATTGTCCTTAATTGTCTGTAACCCAAGCTTTGTTTCACCAAATGGTGCAACCATTGCTACACGAATGTATTTTTCACCTGGATTTTTATTATCAACATTTCTGCTAAGATATGAACCTGGTAAAACTCTAATCCCAGATTGTTTCCATAGATTAAGTGTTGCCTGTTCATCATTTTCAACCGGAAGCCATAAAAAAAACCCCGCTTGTGGCGCGTTATATCCTTTTATATTTTTAAATATATCATCTGCTATCTGATATTTTTTTTGATACAACTTGCGATTTTCAACAACGTGATCTTCGTCTGACCAAGCTGCTGCTGCAACTGCTTGAAGGGGTGTTGGATTTGGAGCCCCAGAATAATTACGAAGCTGTTTCATTTCTTTGATATTTTTTGGCCCACTCGCAGCAAAACCTGAACGCAAACCTGGTAAGTTAGACCGCTTAGATAATGAATGAAAAACTACAAGTCTTTCGGGATCAGCACCAATTTTATGAGCGACTTGTAATGCGCCAACAGGTGCAGAATTGCGATATATTTCTGAATAACACTCATCTGCAAAAATTTTAAAATCATGCTTCTCTGCTAGCCTCATTAGCTCAACCCAATAATCATACGAAGCCATAGTCCCTTGTGGATTGGCTGGTGAGCATAAAAATAATATACTAGTCTGGTCTAAAATTTCTTTTGGAAGCTCAGCATAATTAGGCATAAAGTTGTTTTCAGCATAGGCTGGTACAAAAATAGGTTCAGCAGATACTGTAGCAGCGCCAACTGCATAAACTTGATAAAAAGGATTTGGTATTAATACCTTTGTAGGCTTACCGTTTTTAGTTTCTGGCGATAATGCTATCTGAGCATTAAACAACCCTTCTCGTGTTCCATTTAGTGACAAAATCTCACTTTCAGACTTTATCACTACTCCATACCTTTTATTAACCCATTCTGAGATTGCATTTAATAATTCTGGGGACCCATCATTGCTTGGGTAACGATTAAAATCTTGAATATTTTTTAATAAAATTTCTTTTATGAAGCTTGGAAATTCATGCTTTGGTTCCCCAATAGACATATGCAACACTTCACCACCTGCTGGATGACTATCTAGCAGTGCGCGCAAGCGCGGGAATGCATAAGCTGGCAGGTTTGAAAACCGCTCGGGTAAATCCATTATTGCCTCATTTTAACAGGGTCTAACGCCCTTTAAATTTATTATACTTTATTTTTACGGTTAGTCCAAATTAAATATCAAATTATGTCTTTTTCAATTTTTGATGCAATATTTAGCAGCTTTAATTCAGAAAATGGCGCGCCCATAATCATAAACCCACAAGAAGGTTGTGAAGTTGGCAGCGTTATGGAACATAGTCCAAGCATATTACCAATTCGTGTATTTCGTAATGCTAATAGATTTGCGCGTTTATAATAAGAGCTATCGCTTAATAACTTTGTTTTGTTAGGAGGTAAGATTGGAGATGTTGGCAAAATTACTGCATCAAACTCTTGAGTAAAATTCATCCAGTCTGCTCTTATACTACTAATAGAAGACCATGCATTTTTATATTCATTTTGTGTGAAATTTTTACCCGCCATAAAGCGACTTAGTATCTCAGGGTACATTTTTTTACCCTCTTTTTCTAATAGCTCTCCCCAAACTTCATATGCTTCAACGGTATAAATAATGCCAGCTAATGACAAAAGCTTTTCAAGTACAGGGAACTTATGTTTAATAATTGTAATATCTGTTTTAGATATTTTTGCACAGGCATCATCAAAGGCTGTGAGTGGAGCAGTCTCAATATCTTCTTCAGAAATACCCTCAAGTCGCATTAATTGTAAGGAGCTTGGTTTTTTAATGGGTGTAAAGTTTTGGTTTTTCAATATTGAATAAATTACTGCTGCATCTTCAACACTTCTGCAGAGTGGTCCAATAGTGTCAAATTTTGGGCACAAGGGCACTACCCCTTTAAGAGAAATATCCTGACTGGTTGTCTTTAGCCCAACTAAATCGTTCCAAGCTGCTGGAACCCTAACTGATCCACCTGTGTCAGACCCTATGCCAATTGATGCTAAGTTAAATGCAACTGATCCTGCGGCTCCAGAAGACGAACCACCAGAAACTGCGTCTAAGTTATTTACACATGGAGTTGTTTTAGTCATGGGATTTAAACCTAATCCCGAAAATGCTAATTCTGACATATGGGTTTTGCCTAAACACACTAACCCTGCTTGAGTAGCATTATCTAATACAACTGCATCCGATTCTGGTATTCTTCCAGACAATAGCATGGATCCAGCTTCGGTATTAATACCCTTGCTATCAAATAAATCTTTCCATGATATGGGCACGCCGTCTAATAAACTTAAACGGTTATTTGTTTTAGCTCTAATTTCTGCAGCGTTTGCTTCTTTTAAGGCTCTTTCTGACGATATACGTGCATATATATCATTATTTAGTGGGTGATTTCTTATGGCTTCTAGATAGGTTTTTACCAATGCTATCGGAGAAATAGACCCATTATCAATTCCGCGACCTAACTCACAAGCAGTCATTTTTAGCCATGATTGAGTCATTATCTTCTCCTATTTATTTTACTCTAGCGACGGTTTGAAGCGTGGACAATCCGGTTAATTCATAGATAATAAAAATATGAATAATGATACAGACATTATAATTGTTGGTGGTGGGTTGATTGGTAGTGCACTGGCTATTGCTTTGTCTAGTATAGGCTTTGATGTAACTGTTATTGACAGGCAATCTAATAAGTTAACAAAATCACAAAACTTTGATGGAAGAGCATACGCTTTATCCCATGCATCTATTCGTATGCTAAAAGTACTTGGGATATGGAATTATTTTAAAGAAAATGCGCAACCAATTCTTGATATAAAAGTTAGTGATGGGCGAGTTGGTGAAGGTGCTTCTGACTGGTTCTTACATTTTGATCACCAAGAACTTGAAGAAGGCCCAATGGGTCATTTAATTGAAGATCGCTATATTCGAGAAGCACTAAAAACTGACATAGAAATGTCAAAACAAATTAAATATATTTACAATGCTGAAGTTATTTCACAAAACGTGAAGGATACAGGCGTGAGTTTGAAGCTGTCAGATGGTCAGGTTTTACGTACACAATTATTAGTTGGATGTGATGGACGAAATTCAAAAATAGCGCAGTGGTCTAATATTTCTCACGTTGGCTGGGATTATAACCAAACAGCACTTGTTTGCGCATTATCCCATGAGAAACAACATTTTGGTGTTGCTCATCAATTTTTTAATCCTGCAGGACCTTTAGCAATTTTACCTCTGAAAGGTAATAAGTCTTCTATAGTTTGGACAGAAACGAAAGATAGAGCTAAGCACATAAATGATATGTGTGATGAAGATTACCTTAATGCCCTTTCACCGTTTATAGGTAATTTTTTGGGATCTATAAATTTAGTTGGGGATAGATTTAGTTATCCTCTAGGCTTGTCCTTAGCAGATAGTTTTATTGCTAAGCGAACCGTACTTGTTGGTGATTCTGCTCACGGAATTCATCCTTTGGCAGGCCAAGGTTTAAATCTTGGTTTAAAAGATATTGCAGCTTTAACAGAGGTTTTAGCACTTGCTAAACGGCGAGGAGAAAGTTTTTCCTCAAAGCAAGTTTTAGAACGGTATCAGAAATGGCGACGTTTTGATACGTCTGCAATGGCTGTTGCGACGGACAGCATAAATAAACTATTTTCTAACGACAATATAATTTTACGTTCAATGAGAGATGTCGGACTTGGAAGTGTAAATGCCACACCACATTTACGCAGAAGTTTTATGCGTCATGCAGCTGGCCTTTCAGGAGATTTACCAAAGCTTTTACAAGGCCAGATTATTTAATCAATTTTCCTAGCTTCATCTGGCAGCATAACGGGTATTCCATTTCGAATGGGATAAGCTAATTTCGCACTTTTTGATATAAGTTCTTGTGTTTCAGAATTATATGTAAGGGATCCAAATGTAATGGGGCAAACTAAAATTTCCAACATTTTTGGATCAATTTGGATCATTGTATTTTATCCATAGTGCTATTTTCATCTCTTAGAGCAAACTCCATCAGCGTTACTAAAGTTTCTCGCCTTGTAATAAGAGATGGTGCTTCAAGAAGCGCTTGTTTTTCTTCTGGTTCAAATGGGCATAACATTGCTAGAGAATTTATTAAAAGCATATCATCTGCGTCTTTCAAACCATCCCAATCTGTAGAAAGTTCCATTATTTGGAAATAGCGCTCTAAGACGTTAAAGAATTTTTCTCTATTAATATTTTGATTTTCATTTGGAGGATTTAAATCACCGCCAAAACTATCCCAATTAATATTCGCAGTTGGATATGAAAGAAATCCATCAATCAAACTTGTAACTCTAAATCTACATATACCAGTCAGTGTAACCATATATCTTCCATCTCCGGTTTCAGAGAAAGAAGTTAACCGACCTGCACAGCCAATTTTATGTACACGCAAATCACCGTTCTTGGGGTTAGGTGATAATGGTTGAACCATTCCAATCAACCTGTGTTCTGATTTCATTGTATCATCTAACAAAGATAAATATCTTGGTTCAAAAATATTTAATGGTAGGCGCGAATGAGGTAACAGCAATGCGTTACTTAGGGGAAACAATGGTATAGTTTCTGGGAGTGAATTTAATTTATACATAAACCATACTTAGATCAAATACTGCATCAGGCAAATAACATTGACGCAAGTTGACGTCGCCCACTCAATGTAATGGGATTTTCACTACCTAATATATCAAAAAATTTAAATAATTGCTGCCTGGCTGCATCATCATTCCATTCTTGGTCGATCCTAAAAATTGTTAATAATTCTTGTATTGCTTCACTGGTTTCTCCTTTTGTAAAAAGAGCCAAAGCAAGATCAAAGCGTGCTTGTTGATTGTTTTCATCATTGATTAAAGTTGAACGTAAATCATTAATCTCACCAACGCCTTCTGCTTGATTGGAAAGATCGATTTGTGCCTGTAATGCAAGTATTTCAGCTTTATTTTTTAATGCATCAGGTATTTCTTCTAGCATTGTTTTAGCATCATTAATTTTTTTAGCACCCATTCTTGCATTGAATAATCCAACAAATGCGAGTGCACTTTCTGGATCTTCTCCTAATATGGCTTCAAAGGTTTCAGCTGCATCATTAAATTCTTTTGCATTTAACATTTCATTAGCAACAGCTATTGCTTCTGATAAATCTCCATCATCATCCGTTACTTTTTCTAAAAGTTTATCTATAAAACTTTTTAACTCAGAAGGCGCTTTTGCGCCCATAAAACCATCGATAGGTTGACCGTCAACAAAGGCAAAAACAGCTGGAATAGATTGTATACGCATTTGACTAGCTAGATTTTGGTTTTGATCGATATCAATTTTAACCATTTTTATTTTACCATTGGTTGCCTTTACTTCTGCTTCCAGAGCTGGCCCTAGGGTTTTACAAGGACCACACCATGGTGCCCAAAAATCGACAACAATAGGTGAGGTTTTTGACGCTTCTATAACATCATCCATGAAAGTCTCTTCGTTTACATCTTTTACATGGTTTTCTTCAACATTTGGTTGGTTAAGCTCTAACATGAATCACCTTTTCAATTTTGCTCCTGATTAATCACTATGTGAGGGTCAAGCAATACTATAGATCAAAACTTGCAAAGACTGGCGCATGATCACTTGGCTTGTCCCAGCCCCTTACTTCTCTTAAAATACGGCTCTCATGGCCATATTTTGCAATATCGCTCGTTGCCCAAATATGATCTAATCGCCTTCCTTTATCTGCTGCATCCCAATCACGTGCGCGATATGACCACCAAGAATATAATAACCCTAGTGGAATGTCTTTGCGTGTTATATCTACCCAGTTTGCGGATGATTTTACTACATTAAGCGCTTCAATTTCTTGTGGTGTATGGCTCACTATTTTTAAAAGCTTCTTATGATCCCAAACATCTTCTTCTTGTGGGGCAATATTTAAGTCACCAACTAAAATAGATTTCTGAGGTTTGTTAGCTTCAAAATATTTTGCCATTTCATTTAAGTAATCTAATTTTTGGCCAAATTTTTCATTTATGCTTCTATCAGGAACATCGCCACCGGCAGGAACATAAAAATTATGAATATTTAGCCTGTCATCAACGCTTACTGCAATGTGTCTTGCATGACCAAGCGATGCAAAATCTTTTCTATCTATTTCTTTAAGGGGCAGTTTGGACAGTACTGCAACGCCATTATATCCTTTTTGACCATTCGCAATTAGATAATTATACCCTAGGCTTGAGAACTTTTCTGTAGGAATTTTATCTACAGGGCTCTTACATTCTTGTAAGCATAAAACGTCTGGAGTTTCCTGAGATAGTAGTCTGCACACGCTATCTTCGCGCAGGCGTATTGAATTGATATTCCAAGTACATACTTTTATGGGCATATTATTTCTTTCAAGTTATTTATGATTACTTATGACGTAATTTGTATCCACCAGGTTCAGTGATCAAGAAACAAGCTTTAGATGGATCATCTTCAATTTTTTGACGCAATCTATAAATATGCGTTTCTAATGTATGGGTGGTTACCTTGGAATTATATCCCCACACTTCATGTAAAAGAGTTTCGCGGCTAACTGTATTTCCTAAGTTTTTGTATAAAAACTTTAAAATATTGTTTTCTTTTTCTGTCAACCGAATGGATCTACTTTCATTTGTTTCTAATATTTTAGAGTTTGGTTTAAAGGCATATTTTCCGATACTATATTGCGTATTTTCTGATTTTTTAAATTTATGTAATTGTGTTTCTATTGATTTTAATAA
>FZLS01000040.1 GCA_900197625.1 Rhodobacteraceae bacterium Water-Bin34
ATGTCTAATTTATATTCAAAAAACTTTGATAATGCTGATGAAGTAAAAACACCGCCAAAGGCGAGAGTTGATATCGTCCAATTGGGAAATATTAATGCATCAAAATTAGTTCTACAGCCAGGTTGGGTCTGGTCAGAATGTATCAAACCAACCGTTGGTGGTCATAGTTGCCAGGCAGGTCATGTTGGTGTTGTTATTTCAGGTCGACTCGGCTGCTCACATGATGATGGATCAAAAATTGAAGTTGGGCCAGGGGATGCTTATTATTTTGCACCAGGCCATGATGGTTGGGTTGTAGGTGACGAACCATGCGTGATGTATGAGATTGTAGAAGCGGGAAAAGATTTTGGCCCATGGACTAAAGCAAGTTAATATTTGATTACCAAACAAATCAATGCCCATGGTAAATTTTACCAAGGGTATTGATTTAAAATATATTTCTATTCTAAATCAGCTGCTGGAATGATTGGAAAAAATATACCATTTGAACGAATGCCAAACCATTCAATCCCCTCGAAGCTTTGCACAGAACCAAGCTCGACAAGTCTATAAAAACTTTTCCGATCAATGAGTGCCTCTAAATTTGATCTTATCAAGATATATGGACTAGGTTCGCCTGTGTCTTTATCACGAACTACTCTAATTGGATTGGCTTTGCTAGCTATGGCCATATCTCCAACATGAGTATGAAAGTTAATTATTTGATCTAATCCTTTATTCTCAACGTCAAAATCCACAGCTAGAAATGGTGCATCATCAACAATAATTCCAACTTTCTCTACTGGTGTAACTAAAAAATAATCATCGCCATCTTTTCTAATTATTGATGAAAATAATTTTACTAATGGTGCCCTCCCAATTGGTGTTCCTAAATAAAACCAAGTTCCATCCCTTGCAATTCGCATATCTAAATCACCACAAAATGGTGGGTTCCAGAGATGGACAGGAGGTGGGCCTTTTTTTGACTCGGCCATTGCAGCTTGCACAATGCTATCCGAGTTTTTTTTCTTAAATGCTTTTTTCATTTGGTTCTTCAAAAATATATATTTTATATAAATATTGATATTAGAGCTGTGTAAAGTTCTATTATGATAGCTAAATTTCATGGATAATGTTGATTGATAATATTCTAGTCTCGAATTTATACTGCTATTGGTCAAATTTTCAAAAAATAACTTGATTTTTATAATTGGTAATATTATTTTACCAATAATTGAAGGATGTGCCAAATGGAAATGCCAACCCCTAATGCAAATGTATTGAGTAAAAAAGCGCATATAGTAGAGCGCTTAAGTAAAATTTTACCAGCTGAGTCTGTGATTTTTGAAGAACATGAAACAAGAGCATATGAATGTGATGCTTTAACAGCTTATCGATGTTTGCCAATGATCGCTGTACTTCCTGAAACTACGCAACAAGTATCAGATGTGCTTAGAGTATGCTATGAGGAAGGTGTCCCTGTAGTTCCAAGAGGATCTGGTACATCACTTGCTGGTGGAGCCATGCCAACTGCTGATTGCGTGATTTTAGGTGTGGCTAAGTTAAATAATGTTTTAGAAACTGATTATGATAATAGATTAATCCGTGTACAATCTGGTCGCACAAATCTCTCAGTTTCTGGTGCTGTAGAAGAGGATGGATTTTTCTATGCCCCTGATCCTAGCAGTCAATTAGCTTGTGCTATTGCAGGAAATATTGGAATGAATTCTGGTGGAGCTCATTGTTTAAAATATGGTGTAACTACAAATAATTTAATGGGTGTAACCATGGTAATGATGGATGGAGAAATTGTTGAAATTGGTGGAAGTCATTTAGACTCTGCTGGTCTTGATTTGCTTGGAGTTATTTGTGGTTCAGAGGGCCAATTGGGTGTGGTTACTGAGGCTACACTTCGTATTTTAAGTAAGCCCGTAGGCGCAAGACCTGTTCTAATTGCATTTGATAAAAATGAAGTTGCAGGTGCGTGTGTAGCGGACATTATTAAAGCCGGTGTTCTTCCTGTAGCTATGGAATTTATGGATCGTTTATGTATTGAAACGAGTGAAAACTTTGCAAACGCAGGCTATCCAAATGCAGAAGCCCTTTTGATTGTAGAGGTTGAAGGTTCAGAGCTGGAAATACAAGAACAGCTTACAAAGATTATATCTATTGCAGAAAAGCACAACCCACTTGAATTACGTGAAAGTAAATCGGAAGAAGAGAGTGCTAAAATCTGGCTTGGGCGAAAATCTGCGTTTGGAGCAATTGGGCAAATCAGTGACTACATGTGTCTTGATGGAACTATACCAGTGTCGGAGTTGCCATATGTTTTAAAGCGAATTGGTGAAATTGGAAATGAATATGGCTTAAGAGTTGGTAATGTTTTCCACGCTGGTGATGGTAATATGCATCCATTAATATTGTTTGATGCAAATAAGCCTGGTGATTTAGAGCTTTGTGAGCAAATGGGCGCTGAAATTTTACGATTGTGTGTGGAAGTTGGTGGGTGCCTAACGGGTGAGCATGGTGTTGGTGTTGAGAAGAGAGATCTGATGTTTAATCAATACAATGAGCAAGACATCGAAGCACAATTGAATATTAAAGATGTTTTTGACCCAAAGTGGCTTTTAAATGGCGCAAAAGTATTTCCTTTAGTATCAACTGAAGATAGGCGTGCAGCATGATTGCACCAACTACTGAAGCTGAACTTTCTGATTTTTTATCGGAGGCTTCAGAGCCTGTTAGGATTGTTGGTGGAGGCACACGCCAAAACTTAGGTAATTCTGTTAAAGCTAAAAAGAAATTAACAACTGCTGGATTGACAGGTATCACATTATTGGAGCCTGCTGCACTTACACTGGTTGTTCGCTCAGGCACTCCATTAAAAGAGGTTCAAAAAGCTTTAAATGAAGTCAATCAACAGCTTCCATTTGAACCAATGGATCATTGTGAGTTGCTTGGTTCAACTGGGGAAACTACGATTGGCGGTGTTGTAGCCTGCAATATTTCAGGTTCACGCCGAATTCAAACAGGAGCATGCCGAGACAGTCTAATAGGTGTAAGATTTGTAGATGGTATGGGAACGATTGTAAAAAATGGTGGCCGAGTGATGAAGAATGTTACTGGTTATGATTTGGTAAAACTAATGGCCGGGAGTTATGGAACGTTAGGTGTTATGACAGAATTATCATTCAAATTGTTACCAAAACCTGAAGCCACGGCTTCAATTAAATTACATGGTTTAAGTGATGAAGATGGAATTGCGGCATTATGTAAAGCTCTTGGATCTCCAAACGATGTTAACGGTGCAGCTCATTTAAATAATGAAACTTTAATTCGTATTGAAGGCTTTTCTGGCTCAGTTGAATTTCGAATAGAAGCTTTAAAAAAATTATTTCCCAATTTTGAAATTAGTGTTGAAACTAACAGCGATAAAAACAAAGAAATATGGAATTCTATAGGCAATGTTTCAGTCTTTTCAAAAACAACTACTTCAATTTGGCGCCTCTCTGTAAAGCCAACATCTGGACCAAAAATAATGGATACTTTGTTAAAAGCAGGTATAAAAGCTGATGCGCAGTATGATTGGGGTGGTGGATTAGTTTATTTATCTGTTCCAGACAACATAGATATTCGCAATCACCTCTCGAACATACAAGGCCATATAACTTTAGTTCGTGGCAATGGAGGTGGGGCAGATGCAATGCCAGTGCAAAATAGTTTAATTAAAGAAATTGAAGAGGGCTTAAGGAAAAAATTTGACCCTCGTAAAATTTTAAATTCTGGAATTATGGCTTAATGCAAACAAATTTTACTAAATCTCAATTAAAAGAACCAAAAATTGCTCGTTCAAATGCAGTTTTAAGAAATTGCGTGCATTGTGGATTTTGTACTGCAACATGCCCTACATATCAAATACTTGGTGATGAATTGGATAGTCCTCGTGGACGAATATATCTTATTAAAGATATGTTGGAAAACCAACGTAAGCCTGATGAAAAAGTTGTTAAGCATGTAGACAGGTGTCTATCTTGTCTTGCATGCATGACTACTTGTCCCTCAGGCGTGAATTATATGCATTTAGTAGATCACGCTCGAGAATATATTGAAGATAACTATAAAAGGCCAATTTTTGATAGAATAATGCGAGCTACTTTGGCGCAAATATTACCTTATGATAAGAGATTTAGGTTCGCGATGAGGTCTGCAAGATTAGTAAAACCTTTTGCATCTTTGATGCCATCAAAAATTCGTAATATGGTTGAATTTGCACCCAAAAATATTCCAGTACCAAGTTTAAATGATAGGCCTCAAGTTTTTCCAGCTGAAGGCGAGCGAATCAAGCGTGTTGCTTTGATGACTGGCTGTGCTCAAAAAGCTTTAGATACAGATATTAATGATGCTACAATTAGATTATTACGCAGGCATGGATGTGAAGTAGTGGTTGCAGCAGGCGCGGGATGTTGTGGAGCACTTACACATCATATGGGTAAGTCAAAATTAAGCCACATATCAGCTGCAAAGAATATACGTGCATGGATGACTGAGTTGAATGGTGATGGCCTTGATGCAATAGTAATCAATACTAGTGGATGTGGAACAACAGTTAAAGATTATGGCAATATGTTTGCAGGAGATCCGTTGGTAGAAGATGCAAAGAAAGTTGGGGCGCTAGCAAAAGATATAACTGAGATAATGATAGAGCTCGGATTAGGTGAAACATCAATACCAGAAATCCGTGTTGCTTATCATGCCGCTTGTTCTCTTCAGCATGGACAACAAATTAAAACACATCCAAAAACATTATTAAAGAATGCAGGTTTTACTATCATAGAACCAAAAGATAGTCACCTTTGCTGCGGTTCAGCTGGAACTTATAATTTGATGCAACCAGAAATTTCTAAGAAACTCAAAGAACGTAAAGTTCAGACATTAGAAGAGCTCAAACCTGATGTTATAAGTGCTGGAAATATTGGTTGTATGATGCAAATTGGGTCATCTATTGGAGTCCCAGTGGTTCATACTGCAGAATTATTAGATTGGGCTACGGGGGGACCAAAGCCAGCTAAGATATCATAATTAAGTTTTATTTCAGAAATTTCTATTTGGACAGAATGTATTTCATGCGTAAAGTGTTCATAGGGGAAGAAAATGAAATTTATTGTCTCAGTTATATTAACTTGTATTGGGCTCAGTTTAAGTGCTGATGATAATTTTGATAAATTAAAGGCCTATGAAAATCAATTAACTTGGTCTGGTGTTGGTAGGGTTAATATTATTGGAGGCAACCATAGGTTATGTTCTGGGGTATTAATTTCAAATACTTACATTCTAACGGCAGCACATTGCGTTTTAAATGAAAAGACGGGTAATGCACACAAGCCAAATAGAATTCAGTTTTCAGCGGGTTGGGGCAATGAAGGCCCTGCTGCCTATGGCCAAGCAAAGCATGTTTTTGTACATAAAAAATATAAAATTTCTAATATAATAAACGATGATATAATTTCTGCAGATTTAGCTATTATAGAGCTATCTATGCCTATGAATGTAAACGGCATTAAACCTTTCGCATTCAATAACTCATCTACGAATAATCAAAATATTTATATTGTTTCATATGTTGAAGGCCCATCTTTAGCAAAAATTTCAAAAGAAAAATGTGATTTAATAGAGCATCGAAACAAAATAATTCTTACAACTTGTTCAGTTGATTTTGGAGCTTCTGGAGCTCCCATATTTATTTGGGAAGATAAGCAATTTAAGATTTTTTCTATTGTATCTGCTAAAGCAGAACTAGGAGAAATAGATGTATCTTTAGGCGTTTCTCTACAGAGACCATTGAATGAATTAATTGGGCAAGTCTTTGGATTAGAAAATATTGTAGAAATAGAATTTTTTAAAGAAAATTTAATAAATCAATAATATTTTGAAGTTAATACGATTACATAAGATAAAAAAAATCGCTTGCCAAACTAAATTCAAATACTGTATATTATCAATCGGATGCCCATCTGGGGTCCAAATTTAACCTGGTCTGTCCATTAGGAAGGCCGATATAACGTATCGCTTAGAAAAGGATATGCACATGCGTAACTATGATTTTACACCACTATACCGTTCAACAGTTGGATTTGATCGTTTAGCAAGTATGTTAGATGTAGCACTCACAGCTGACAATGGAACAAACACATACCCCCCCTACAATATTGAAAAAGCCGGAGAAAATAAGTACCGTATTACGGTAGCTGTTTCAGGTTTTAGCGAAAATGAGCTAAATGTTGAAATGCGTGAGGGGCAACTTGTCATTTCTGCAAAGAAGGAAGAAATTTCCAACGATCAAGTAACTTATCTACATAGAGGAATTGCACAAAGAGCATTTGAAAAGCGCTTTCAATTAGCTGATCATGTTCGACCAATTGGTGCTGAAACTCGAGATGGATTACTCCATATTGATCTTTTGCGAGAAGTACCTGAAGCACTCAAACCTCGAAAAATTGAAATTGCAAATTCTGCAACAATTAATGGTAGAGCTTCAAGGGAAAAGGTAAGCACAAAAGCTAACTAAAAATGCTTCAAAAGATACTTAGCTCTAGGCTAGTTCTTCCCCTTTTCTAGCATGGGCTTTGTCCCCAAATATGATGTATCTAATCAAATTTTGGGTCTTGACGCCATCCATTCCTCCACGGATGGCGTCTTTTAACTAAAAAGTTACTTAACTGAAGTACAAATATATTTCATTTCTAGAAAGTCTTGTATTCCATGGTGTGAACCTTCTCTTCCTAATCCTGATTGTTTAACACCACCAAAAGGTGCTACTTCTGTTGATATTATACCTGTATTAACCCCAACAATGCCGTATTCTAAATTTTCTTGAACTCGGGTAACTCTGCTCAGGTCGTTTGCATAAAAATAACACGCTAAACCATAGATAGTATCGTTTGCTGCTGTAATAACATCTTCTTCAGTTTCAAACTTAAATAGTGGAGCTAATGGGCCGAAAGTTTCCTCTTCGGTCATTAACATTTCTGAGTTGGCGCCAGTAATTACAGTAGGTTCAAAGAATGTTCCGCCTAATTTATGACGGTTTCCACCAGTTTCAACTATTGCACCTTTTGCAGTTGCATCCGCAATATGCTCTTCTACTTTTTCAACCGCTGCCATATCGATAAGTGGCCCGTTGGCTACTTCAGGGTCCATACCATTTCCAACCGTCATTGATTCAACGCGTTCAATTAATTTTTTTGCAAAAGCCTCATAAACGCCGGCTTGCACATAAATGCGATTTGCACAAACACAAGTTTGGCCATTATTGCGAAATTTAGAAATAATTGCACCATCAACCGCATCATCTAGATTTGCATCATCAAAAACAATAAAAGGTGCGTTTCCTCCTAATTCTAGCGAAAGCTTCATAATTTGATCAGAGCATTGTCGCATTAAAATTCGCCCTACTTGAGTCGAACCTGTAAAGGTTAATTTTCGAACTTTATTGTTGGTGCAAAATTCTAGACCAATTTCATGAGATTTTGAGGAAGTTAATATTGATAATAGTCCTTTGGGGAGTCCAGCTCTTTCAGCGATTATTGCAATAGCTAGAGCTGAAAGAGGTGTTTCAGTTGCTGGGCGACCTACAAATGAGCAACCAGCGGCTAAAGCGGGTGCTAATTTTCTTGTAATCATTGCTGATGGAAAATTCCAAGGAGTGATTGATGTTACAACTCCAATAGGCTCTTTGAGAACTGTTATTCGCTTATCACGCATGTGACCTGGAATTGTTTCTCCATAAATACGTTTTGCTTCTTCTCCAAACCATTCAAAAAAACTTGCAGCGTAGGCAATTTCACCTTTGCCTTCTGCTAAAGGCTTGCCCATTTCAGATGTTAAAATTATTCCTAAGTCATCAGCGTGTAATGTCATTAGATTATACATTTCACGTAAAATTGCCGCACGTTCTTTGCCAGTATGTCGTGCCCATTTTTTTTGAGCGACGGCAGCTGCATCAATTGCATGTTTGGCGTCTTTAACATCTAAGTCAGGTAAAGATGCAATTACTTCACCCGTAGCAGGATTAATAACATCAAATGTTTTACCATTTTTTGCTGTTACCCATTCACCTGCGACATATGCTTTTTTTGCAAGGAGGCTAGGGTCATTCAAGAGTGATTCCAATTTTGTATTTTCTAACATTTTGGGTCCTAATAAATTATTTAGAAAGTAGTATTCTTTTTTATCTATATTTCATAAACGCTTATATTATCAATTAATGATTACCTGTAGTAATAAATACGACAAGATTATGATTATAATTAATAGAATCTTCTAGCATTTAAATTATATTTTTGGCAAAACTAAATCCATAACTTTTAAACAGGATAAAATGATGATCCCATATCGTTCTAGAACAACTACACATGGTCGTAATATGGCAGGAGCCAGGGGCCTTTGGCGAGCAACTGGTATGACAGATGACGATTTTGGTAAACCAATCATTGCAGTAGTAAATTCATTTACTCAGTTTGTTCCGGGTCATGTTCATTTAAAAGATTTGGGCCAGCTCGTTGCGGGTGAAATAGAAGCTAGTGGTGGCGTTGCCAAAGAATTTAATACAATAGCAGTTGATGATGGTATTGCTATGGGACATGATGGGATGCTCTATTCTTTACCAAGTCGTGAAATTATTGCTGATAGTGTAGAATATATGGTTAATGCACATTGTGCTGATGCAATGGTTTGTATCTCAAATTGTGACAAAATAACTCCAGGTATGCTTATGGCTGCCTTGAGGCTAGATATTCCTGTTGTGTTTGTCTCTGGCGGTCCAATGGAGGCTGGCAAAGTAGATATTGATGGTGAATTACGAAAAGTTGATCTTGTTGATGCCATGATTGAAGCAGCAAATCCTGATATGTCTGATGCTAATGTCCAGGCAATAGAAGAAGCTGCATGTCCTACATGTGGATCGTGTTCAGGTATGTTTACAGCAAACTCAATGAATTGCCTTGCTGAAGCATTAGGGCTTGCATTGCCGGGTAATGGTTCAACTTTAGCTACCCATTCAAAGCGAGAAGCATTATTTCGAGAAGCTGGTAGATTAATAGTGGACCTTACAAAGCGTCATTACGAAAAAGGTGAAAAAGACCTTACAGCACGTGGGATTGCTACTAAAGCAGCCTTTGAGAATGCTATGACAATGGATATCACTATGGGTGGATCTACTAACACTATCCTGCATTTGCTTGCTATGGCAAAAGAAGCTGAGGTGGATTTTACAGTAGATGATATTGACCGTTTATCGAGAACCACTCCATGCTTGTGTAAAGTCGCTCCTGCAGTAGCAAATGTGCATATGGAAGATGTGCATCGCGCAGGTGGAATCTTTGCATTACTAGGAGAACTTGATCGTTGTGGCCTATTAGATACTTCTGTTTCTACGATTCATACACCAACATTGGCACAAGCAATAACAAATTGGGATGTTGCAATAACAAATAAAAAAGAAGCACATGATTTGTTTTTAGCCGCACCTGGGGGAATTCGCACTACTCAAGCATTTAGTCAGTCTCGTGAATACAATGAACTTGATTTAGACCGCGCAAATGGGGTCATAAGAAATCAAGATAATGCATTTAGTAAAGATGGTGGTCTTGCTGTTTTATTTGGAAATATTGCTCAGGAAGGTTGCGTTGTAAAAACTGCTGGTGTGGATGACAGCATACTTAAGTTTAGTGGGAAGGCAGTTGTTTGTGAAAGTCAAGATACAGCGGTTAATCGCATCTTAAATAAAGAAGTAGTTGCTGGTGATGTAGTAGTTATCCGCTACGAAGGCCCAAAGGGTGGCCCGGGAATGCAGGAAATGCTTTACCCAACATCTTATTTAAAATCAATGCGCTTAGGTAAAGCATGTGCTTTAATTACAGACGGCCGTTTTTCAGGTGGTACATCTGGTTTATCCATTGGACATGTTTCTCCTGAAGCTGCCGAGGGTGGAAATATTGGCTTAATAAAAGAAGGTGATATTATTGAAATTGATATTCCAAATCGTTCAATTAATGTTGCCTTATCTGATGAAGAGTTAAGCGCTAGAAGAGATCAAATGGTTGCTAAAGGTGAAGGCGCATGGGCGCCAGAAGAAGAAAGAAAACGTAAGGTAAGTAGAGCTTTAAGGGCTTACGCATCTTTAGTTACTAATGCTTCGCAGGGCGCTGTCCGAGGTGAACCTTAGTATTTCATCTCAAGAGAATGGATGTGCTTTTATCAAGAAGTAGTCCCATGTTTTATAGATATTGAAATTATATTGTTATTTAGCCAATATATACCGATTGGCTAAAGTGAAGGTTTCGTAATGAAAAAAACATCTACTTTAATAAAAAACGCAGATGTTGTTGTTACAATGGATGCGCACAGAGCAGAATTAAAGGGTGCTAGTATCTTAATTGAAAATGGTGCTATTACCCAAGTTGGTAACAACTTAAGTTCAGCTGACGAAGTTGTTGATGCGAGTGGTTGTGTTGTTACGCCAGGGCTAATTAATACGCATCACCATTTATTTCAATCATTAGTTCGTGGTGTCCCTGCTGGGCAAGATGCTTTACTATTTGGCTGGCTTAAGACCCTTTACCCAATATTTCAACGCATGGAAGGAGAAGATATGTTTGTGTCTGCTCAATCAGGTTTGGCAGAGTTGGCCTTATCTGGATGTTCTTTAAGTGCAGATCATCAATATATTTTTCCTAATGATGTTAAAATGGAACATGCAATAAACGGTGCTGAATCTATTGGTGTAAGATTCCATGCGACACGGGGTGCAATGTCAGTTGGTGAAAGTAATGGTGGGCTTCCACCAGACAGCTTAGTGGAAAAAGAATCTGATATTTTAAATGATTTTGAAAGAGTTATTAGCCAACTTCATGATCCATCACAAAATGCAATGGTACAAGTTGGATTGGCACCATGTTCACCTTTCACTGTTTCAGAAGGATTGATGCGAGATACTGCAGTAATGGCTTTAGATAAGAATGTTATGTTGCACACTCATCTTGCTGAAAATGATGAAGACATAGCATATTCATTAGAAAAGTTTGGGTGTAGGCCAGGTGAATATGCTGAACGTCTTGGTTGGACTGGTAATCATGTATGGCATGCACATTGTGTAAAATTAGATACAGATGAAATTAATTTATTCTCTAGAACTAAAACAGGTGTGGCTCATTGCCCATGTTCAAATTGCAGATTGGGTTCTGGAATTGCTCCAATTCGTGAAATGAGAGATTTAGGTGTTAAAGTTGGTCTTGGGGTTGATGGATCTGCGTCAAGTGATGCTGGGCATTTATTATCTGAAGCAAGACAGCTACTTTTATTGCAACGTGTGAAAAATGGTGCGAACTCAATGCGAGCTCGTGAAGCTTTAGAAATCGCAACACTTGGGGGTGCCTCAGTTTTAAATCGCTCAGATTTGGGATCTATAGAAATCGGAAAACGAGCAGATATTGCGATTTGGGATGTCACTGGACTCGCCGCAGCAGGAGCTTGGGATCCAGTCGCAGCGCTCGTCTTGAATGGGCCTTTTAATGTTAGAGATCTATTTGTTGAAGGTAAGCCCGTTGTATCAAACACAAGGCTGGTTAACCAAGAAGAAGGTATGATTGTTGAGCGTGTTAATAAAAGAGTAATGCGATTAATGAGTTAGTATTTGTGATGATAATTTATCTCTCAAGTGAATATTTTACATATTAATGATTCTTTTTTTTTGAAAAAGCTTATTTTTTTTATTAGTTTAATAGTTATTATGACCATTAAACTTCCAAATAATTAAAAAAACATATTTAAAATGACTTTTGTATACAGGTTTTGTGTCTAATTTTAATTAGTTGTTTAAAAATAATACCTTAAGGAATCATTTCTATTATTCTTCTGTGAGTATTATGAAATGATTAATTAAAAAATAAATATTTCACTTAGTCATTTCATTTTATCTTATTTATAATGATTATATCGATAAAATTGATAATAGTTAGTCTTTATAAGATTTTTCTTGATTTTCTTTTTTTTTCTGCCATCCCTTAGTTAGTTTGTGAGTAATCACAGCATAACGTACCTTTTTAGGTGCAAAATATAGGGGAATAAAATGACAAATTCTACAACAGGAGCTCCTGAAGAAATGAGAGATCCAAACGTCACACCTCCAATGGGGCAGGCAATTCCATTAGGTATTCAACATGTTTTAGCAATGTTTGCTTCAAATGTTACTCCATCAGTTATTGTAGCTGGTGCAGCTGGTCTAGCTTTTGGGAGTGCAGAGCAGGTTTACCTTATCCAAATGGCAATGTTATTTGCTGGTATAGCAACATTATTTCAAACAATTGGTATGGGCCCAATAGGAGCAAGATTACCAATTATGCAAGGAACTAGCTTTGCATTCGTAGGCGTACTCGCTGGGATTGCAGCTACTCAAGGTTTGGGTGTAGCTCTAACATCCTGTTTAATTGGTGGCATAATTCACTTTTTACTTGGTGGATTTATTAAAAATTTACGATTTATGTTTCCGCCGCTTGTAACGGGCTTAGTAATTCTAGCAATTGGGCTTTATCTAATTCCAGTTGCAATCAAGTATGCAGCAGGTGGTGCAGCTACATTTCAAATGGAAGCGGCTAGCTTTGGGTCAATGATGCATTGGTTTGCAGCTCTAACAGTTGTTGTGGTTTCTCTAGTCTGTAAATTTATGGGCAGAGGATTAGTTTCAAGTGCAGCAATTTTGATAGGTCTAGTTGCAGGTTATGTAGTGGCTTGGGCAATGGGAATGGTAAATTTTGGTGCTGTTGCTAAAGCAGGATTTTTCCAAATACCAACAGTTTTCCCATATGGCTTCGAATTTAGTTTAGCCGCTGTGTTTGGTGTAACGTTAGTTTCAATTGTTTCGGCTATTGAAACGGTTGGTGATACATCTGCAACAACAAAAGCTGGTGCAGGTCGCGATGCAACTGATGAAGAAGTATCTGGCGCTACATATGCAGATGGTCTTGGTACTGCTGTAGCTGCAGTATTTGGCGGTTTGCCAAATACATCATTTAGCCAGAATGTTGGTATCGTTGGTATGACAGGTATAATGTCTCGTCACGTTGTAACAATTGCTGGTATTATAATGATTGTTTGTGGATTGATACCAAAGGTTGGTGCGATGATTGCTTCAATGCCGCTGCCAGTACTTGGTGGTGGTGTCATCGTTATGTTTGGTATGGTTGCTGCAGCTGGTATGAATATGTTGTCTACGGTACAGATGTCACGAAGAAATATGATTATTATATCTGTTTCATTAGCTGTTGGACTTGGGTTAAATTTAGTTCCTTCTGCTGTTCAATATCTACCAGGAATTTGGAAAACATTGGCAACATCAGCAGTTGCTCCTACAGCAGTTTTAGCAGTAGTTCTGAACTTGTTGTTACCTGAAGAAGATTGATAATTTAAATCATAAAAATTTAAACCTCCGTGTTTCACGGGGGTTTTTTTAGTTAAAATGAATACTTTAAAGAACTATTAGGCTAGGTTACTATACCAATGCCTACATATTTTTTGTTTCGTGATAAGGTCTAAATGATATATGTAGAGTATAGGTTTCTGGGGAAAATACATGACACTAATTGCGCTAAATAGCCTAACAAAAAAATACCCTGGTGTGATAGCTAATGATGATATTACCTTTGATATAGATAAGGGTGAAATTCATGCATTGTTGGGAGAAAATGGCGCAGGTAAATCAACTCTAGTAAAAATAATTTATGGCTTAGTTCAGCCTGATTATGGAATGATGCGGCTGGAAGGCAAAGGATTTACTCCTACTGAACCGCGAACAGCAAGACTTGCTGGTATTGCAATGGTATTTCAACATTTCTCACTTTTTGAGGCTTTATCGGTAGCCGAAAATATTGCTCTAGGTATGGAAAACCCCCCAAGTTCAAGTGTCTTATCTGATCGTATTACAAAAGTTTCTTCCAAATATGGCTTAAGTTTAGATCCTAAAAGGCTAGTTGGAGATCTTTCTGTTGGTGAGCGCCAACGTGTTGAGATAATTCGGTGTTTATTACAAGATCCAAAACTTTTGATTATGGATGAACCAACCTCTGTTCTAACTCCTCAGGAGGTAGATGCTTTATTCTTAACATTACGCCGTCTCAGAGATGAAGGAACTTCTATTCTATATATTTCACATAAATTAGAAGAAATTAAATCTCTGTGCGAACGGGCAACTATACTTAGACGTGGCAAAGTAATTGGAACCTGTATTCCTAAAGATGAAACTGCAAAGAGTATGGCTGAAATGATGGTGGGTTCAAAACTTAAATCACCAAAAAAATCTAAATCAAATTTTGGTGCTGCTATATTAGAAGTTAATAATCTGTCATTGAAATCACTTGATCCTTTTGGAACATCTTTAAAAAATATTACATTTAACTTACGTGCAGGTGAAGTGATGGGTGTAGCTGGTGTGGCAGGAAATGGGCAAGATGAGCTTATGTTGGCCTTATCTGGAGAAACTTTGACGTCTACAAATTCTATAAAATTAGAAGATAAATATATTGGTCAATCAAACCCTGTTCAGCGAAGGCTGCTTGGTCTTTTGACAGCACCTGAAGAACGACTTGGTCATGCTGCTGCTCCAGAAATGAGTTTGGCTGAAAATACACTTTTATCTGGATTTCAGCGCCAAAAATTAGGTCGAAGAGGCTTTTTGAATAAACCTGGAGCAATTGCATTCGCTGAGAAAATCGTTCAACAATTTGATGTACGTACACCATCAGTTCGAAATGGAGCAAGGTCTCTATCTGGAGGTAATTTACAGAAATTTGTCATTGGACGTGAAATTTTACAAAATCCAAGAGTTTTTGTAGTTAATCAGCCAACATGGGGAGTAGATGCAGCTGCAGCAGCATTTATCCGACAGGCATTACTAGAGCTTGCAGAAGGAGGAGCGGGTGTATTAGTGATTAGCCAAGATTTAGATGAATTGATGGAAATTTCTGATAGCTTTATGGTCCTTTCTGAAGGGGAAATCTCAACACCCCGTCCTGCAAAAGGAATGACTACTGAAGCCATAGGCTTAATGATGGGGGGGACAAAAGTAGCATGATGCGTTTAGAGCCACGATCTGACCCTTCTAATGTGATGATTGGATTAACGCCGATTTTTGCGGTTCTAGCAACTATGATTTTTGGCGGTTTACTTTTTGTTTTTCTAGGCAAAAATCCTTTTGATGCAATTCGTATGATTTTTTGGGACCCTGTGTTTGGTGAACATGCATTTTATTATAGGGGGCAGATTTTGGTAAAAGCTGCACCACTAATTATGATTGCTCTTGGTTTATCATTTGGCTTTAGAGCTGGTATTTGGAACATTGGTGCTGAAGGTCAATTTATAATGGGCGCAGTAATTGGTGGTGCAACTGGTTTAGCACTATATCCATTGGATAGTTTTATTATATTCCCGTTAATGATAGTTATGGGGTCAATTGGTGGCTTATTATGGGCGTTGATACCGGCATATTTAAAGATTAGATTTAATGCGAATGAGATACTTGTCTCTTTAATGTTGGTTTACGTAGCTTTTAATTTCCTTGTTGGAATGGTCACAGGGCCGCTTAGAAATCCTGATGGATTCAATTTCCCCGAAAGTCGTTCATTTCAAGATTTCCCTGCAGCACACAATCCTGAACTATGGTCGGGCACTGGGATACATTGGGGAGTTTTAGTTACGCTAGGAATGGTAGTCTTTGCTTACATTGCAATTACCAGGCATATTTTTGGATTTAATGTTCGTTTAGCGGGACAGGCTCCTCGAGCAGCTAAATTTGCAGGGGTGGATCCAAATAAAATGATTGCAATTTGTTTAGGTATTTCTGGCGCTTTGGCTGGTATGGCTGGCTTATTTGAACTTACTGGACCTGCTGGAAAACTAACCACAACATTTCCTGTAGGATATGGCTTTACAGCGATTATAGTTGCTTTTTTAGGTAGGTTACACCCTATTGGAATATTGTTTGCAGGACTACTATTAGCGATTACTTATGTTGGCGGTGATATTATACAATCTCAACTTAGTTTGCCGAAAGCATCTATTCAGGTCTTTCAAGGAATGCTTTTATTCTTTTTGTTAGCTGTTGATATATTAGTAAATTTTAAAATACGCGTAGGCAAAGGGATTTCGAAATAATGGACATTTCAATTGTATCTTTGATCGCAACTTTAATTGTAGCAGCTACACCAATTTTATTAGCAGCTACAGGAGAATTGATAGTTGAGAAGTCTGGCGTTCTAAACCTTGGTGTTGAAGGTATGATGATAATTGGTGCAATATGTGGCTTTATAGCCGCTGTTAATACTGGCAGCCCTTTGATGGGTTTCTGTGCTGCAGCTTTTTCAGGAGCTTTACTTTCTCTATTATTTGCTGTTCTAACACAATATCTATTAGCAAATCAGGTCGCTTCTGGATTAGCTTTAACTTTATTTGGTTTAGGGTTAGCTGCTTTATTAGGACATAGCTATTCTGGTATAAAACCACCAAGTACACCAAAATTTGAATGGTTTGGATTGTCAGATATTCCTGTACTTGGTCCGATTGTGTTTAATCATGACCTAATGGTTTATTTTAGTTTGTTTTTAGTTTTAGTTGTGTGGGCTTTCTTAAGGTTTACACGTGCTGGATTAATTTTAAGAGCTGTTGGTGAAAATCATGATGCTGCACATGCTCTTGGTTACAAAGTCATTCGAATTAGAGTTTTAGCAATAATGTTTGGTGGCGCATGTGCAGGTTTAGGAGGTGCATATTTATCTTTAATCCGAGTGCCACAATGGACTGAAGGAATGACTGCAGGAGCAGGATGGATTGCCTTAGCAATAGTGGTTTTTGCAAGTTGGAAACCTTGGAGAGTTATTTTGGGTGCCTATTTGTTTGGCGGTGTAACGATTTTACAGCTTAATTTACAGGCAAATGGCTTAGATATACCTGTTTCATATCTTTCTATGGCGCCATATCTTGTTACAATCGTAGTTCTTGTTATTATGTCTGCGGATCGTACGCGTGCATCAATCAATGCACCTGCCTCTTTAGGTAAAATTTTCCATGCCTCGTCTTAAGGGGATTATATTAATTGAGGTAAAAATGCCTCGTAAACTAGGAGAGTAAAATGAAGCTGCTAAAAACACTTATGACTGGTGCTGCACTAGTCGTTGGTTTGGGTGGAATTGCCCAAGCTGAAGATAAAACTAAAGTTGGTTTTGTGTATGTTGGCCCAGTTGGTGATTTCGGCTGGTCATATGAACACAACGAAGGCCGTAAAGCTGTCGAAGAAGCATTTGGCGATAAAGTTGAGACCATGTACGTAGAATCAGTTCCCGAAGGTGCGGACTCTGAGCGTGTAATGACACAAATGGCTTTAGATGGCGCTGATTTAATTTTCACAACATCTTTTGGTTATATGGATCCAACAATTAATGTTGCAAAGAAATTTCCAAATGTAAAATTTGAACATGCAACTGGTTACAAACAAGCGGATAATGTATCAATTTATTCAGCTCGTTTTTATGAAGGTCGATCAGTAATTGGCCACATTGCTGGCCATATGACAGAAACAAATACAATCGGATACATCGCTTCGTTTCCAATTCCAGAAGTTATCCGAGGCATTAATTCAGCCTACATAGCAGCAAAAAAAGTAAATCCTGATGTAAAGTTAAAGATTGTTTGGGTGTATACTTGGTTTGACCCAGCAAAAGAAGCTGACGCTGCTACAGCTTTGATTGAGCAAGGCGCAGACATAATCATGCAACATACTGACTCTCCAGCTGCGATGACAATAGCTGAAGAAAAAGGTATTTATGCTTTTGGTCAAGCATCTGATATGAAGCAATTTGGACCAAATGCTCGCTTATCATCAATAATAGATGATTGGGCGCCGTACTATATTGCTCGTACTCAAGCAGTTATGGATGGTAGTTGGGCATCAACATCTACTTGGGATGGAATTAAAGAGGGAATGGTTGCGATTGGTGATTTTTCAAATGATATCCCTGCTGACGTTCAAGCTTCTGCTACAGCTTTAAAGGAAGCACTATCAAGTGGTACAACGCATAGCTTTACAGGACCAATAAATAAACAAGATGGATCACCTTGGTTGGCTGCTGGCGAAACTGCTGATGATGGCACATTAGCTGGAATGAATTTCTATGTTGAAGGTGTCGAAGGTGACGTACCTAACTAAAAGATAATGAATAACAAAACTAAAGCCTGCAGCATTGCTGCGGGCTTTTTTATTCTAGTCCATTAACTGGAACTTTTAAAACTTTATTTCCATTGGTATCTGTTGGCACTTCACCTGCGCGCATATTCACTTGTAATGCAGGTATTATCAACTTTGGCATTGAAAGCTGAGCATCTCGCTCTGTTCTAAATTTAATAAAGTCATCTCTAGATTTATCTTTTCCAACATGAATATTATTGGTTTTTTGATCCAATACTGTTGTTTCCCACTGGATAGCTCGTCCATTTGGGCCATAGTCATGACACATAAAAAGACGAGTTTGATCAGGTAGTGAAAGTACTTTTTGAATGCTGTCAAATAATTCTCCAGCATCCCCGCCCGGAAAATCAGCTCGTGCTGAGCCACCATCAGGCATAAATAAAGTGTCACCTGCAAATGCCGCATCACCTATTATATGAACCATACATGCTGGAGTGTGCCCGGGTGTAAACATAGCAATGGCTTTCATACTTCCAATCATATAAGTATCACCATCTTTGAAGAGAGCATCAAACTGAGAGCCATCACGCTGGAATTCTGTCCCTTCGTTAAATATTTTTCCAAATGTTTCCTGTATCAGCATGATCTTTTCACCAACACCAATTTTTCCACCTAATTTTTGTTGAATGTAAGGTGCTGCACTTAAGTGATCTGCGTGGACATGAGTTTCAATAATCCAATCAAGTGTTAATTTACGATCTTGAATTTCATCAATTATCTTATCAGCGTTTTGATATGTAATTCGGCCAGCCGCATAATCCATGTCCATAACACTATCTATAACTGCGCAATGTTTGGTATTAGGGTCTTTTACTAAATAAGTTATTGTGTTGGTTACTTCGTCAAAATAGGCAGTGACATCTGCTTTAGTGCTCAAATCAATGGGGTATTGCATTACGTTCTCCGGCTAATACTTAAAAAAATTATCACTAAACAAGAAATTTACAAGTAGTATACATTCTAAACTTTGAATATCAATATTGTTGTAGTTAATAATAATCATAAAATTATAGATAAAGCTTATAGATACACTTGAATTTTCTCTTAATTTAAGTAATGTATTTAACTTCGATCCCATTGACTGGATCTTGTTTAAATTAAGGTCCAGAAAATGGAAAAAAGAAAATGATAACGTTAGTTGCTGACGTTGGTGGTACACAATCAAGATTGGGTTTTGTTAATGGTGGGGTTTTGGATGAAACCTCAGTACGTCACTTTCGCAACAATAAATTCAATTCTTTTTATGAAGTTATATCAGAGTACTTTAGAGATCAGAAAGATATAAAAATATCATCCTGTGTAATAGCCATAGCGGGCCCTATTGTTGAGGGTAAAGCAACTTTTACAAATCTTGATTGGAAAATCTCAGATACAAAAATAGAAGAAGTAACTCAGTGTGATGAAGTAGTACTAATTAATGATTTAACCTCTCTTGGCTATAGTTTGAAAAAATTACCTACTGAGGGCATACAACACATAATAGGTCCAAAAGTTTTCAATAGAAAAAATGGACAATATTTAGTTGTTGGACTGGGCACAGGTTTTAATGTTTGTCCTGTAGTAGAAGATATAAATGAAAAACCAGTATGTCTACAGGTTGAGCTGGGTCATATTTCTTTACCAAGTAGTGTTAAAGAAGCTTTAAATAAAAGAATAGGAAGTTCTAACTTTATAACAGTAGAGGATTTGTTTTCTGGCAAAGGTTTAAGTGATCTTTATAAGGTTGTTGCAGAAGGAAAAGTTAAATCTGGGGAGGATATATCTAAAGCCCACATAGAAAAAACTGATCAACACGCAACGCAAACTTTAGAATTATTTTCTGAGATGTTAGGGTTGATGACAAGAGAGTTAATTGTTCAATATTTGCCGTTTGGTGGTATTTATTTTGCGGGCAGTGTCTCCCGTGCAGTCTTTAATGCTAAGCTAACATCTAAATTTGAAAAATCATTTAAAGAAGATACACACTATCTAAAAGATCTAGAGAAATTTCAAATTAATTTGATAACTGATGACGCAGCTGGCTTGCTTGGATGTGGAGTTTTATCTGAAGCTTAATTTTTAATTGAGCATATTTAGTTTGATTGATACTGAGTATATTCTTTAACAAGAAAAAAATATTTATTTTGGGGTGGTTTTCATGAGTGTTTTTGATGAAGAACTTTTTATAAAAGGTTTAGAGCAACGTAAAGCTACACTAGGCGCAGATTATGTTGAAAAAAACCTAGCATCTGCTGATGATTTTACCCGTCCATTTCAAGAAGCTATGACAGCATGGTGCTGGGGTTTTGGATGGGGAGATGAAGTTATCGACCCCAAAACACGATCTATGATGAATCTATCAATGATCGGGGCTTTAGGCAAAATGCATGAATGGGAAATTCATTGTAGAGGTGCTGTAAAAAACGGTGTTAGCAAAGAAGAAATACGTGCAATTATTCATGTAATTGGTATATATTGCGGTGTTCCACAAGCGCTTGAATGCTTCAGAGTTGCTAAAATTGTTTTAAATGAAAATGATTAATTTTTGCAAAAAAAATAGTATAAATTTTATAAGATAATATTGGTACACCCGACAGGATTCGAACCTGTGACCCCCTGATTCGAAGTCAGGTGCTCTATCCAGCTGAGCTACGGGTGCGTATAATGGTGATATCACACGCAGAGAACCCGCTGTCAATCGATGAAAATTAACTGATATTATATATTTATTATCTAAACATTCTCACAAACTTGAAAATATATACTAGCATGACCATTAAAGTGATTTGGCCTAACATATCTCCAAAAATGTAACCATACATTGAAGATGTTATTACACCATTGTTGTAAACAAAGGAGCTAGAAATACCATTTAAAATAGATCCGATGAAACCGCCTAGAAGCAAAGTTTTCCACTCTTTTTCAATATTGCCTGTTTTATTTTTTGAAATAATTTTCACCCCTATTATGCAACATAAAGGGCTAAGTATCGGCTGTAAGGGGTGTAGGGGTACTCCAGCTCCATACACAATTACAAACCACATCAAGTAAGTAGATGGTAACAAGTAGAAAAATGCTTTCCATCCGTAGTAGTAGGCCGCCAAGACTCTGATGCCATGTGGTAAAAATAATAGACTTATTGTTGTTGTGTAGGATGGCAGGAGCATTGATTGCAATGGAACAATAAAGCCATTGGTGAGTGTATAGCTTGTGATATAAGCCAGACTGACTATTAAAAATACACCAATGGTATCCTGTGATAGAATTTTCATAATTTATCTACTGACGAAATTATTTCAGTATAAATTCTATTCTTTGTAGGGTTTTTCATTGTTAACTCCGTTTTGAAAAGGGGCGGACACTTTATTCTAATTACCATACAGATATTTAATGGCTTAAAAAGCTCAAAAAAGGTTATTACAAAAATAATATGATTTAATGTTCGAAATTATATTATGTATTAAAATCTATAAATTTTAATGTTTGAAAGAATAAAAGCATTAGAACTATTTGCCCTAGAACATCACCAAATATATAACTTAGTACTTGAGTTGATAAGAAGGTATCATTCATAAGCAAACTATTGAATAGGCCATTTAAAATAGATCCAATAATTCCAGCAACAACTAAAAGTAAAATGTCTTCTCTTAAGTTGTAGGTAAGTCTTTTTGATATAATTTTTACACCTAAAATACAGCTTACAGCACTTATTATTGGTTGTGCTAGATGTAGTGGAATGTTTGCACCATAAACGGATATAATCCACATAAAATATGACGCTGGTATTAATAGAAAAAACGATTTCCATCCATAATAATATGCAGCAAGTATCCTAATACCGTGAGGTAGAAACAGCAAACTAATTGTTGTTGTGAAATTTGGAAATAATAGTGCCTGCAATGGGGTTAAAAAACCAGCTACTAAAGTATAACTTGCAATGTAAGAAAAAGAAATTATAGAAAACGCGCCAATAAGCAGTTTTTTTTCAGTTTTTTGCAAAATACTAATTAGATACTGTTTACCATAAATAATCCAACTTTTTTGTCAGGTGCGTGTTCAAGCAAACCTTTTTCTTGGATGGATTTCAATGCTCGAAAAAAAGTCGGCCGAGACATTTTCTGTGTAAATGCATGATCCAAAATATGTTTTGTTTCAACAATTCCATCTTTAGATTTGATATCATGAGCTGCTAGATATACATTTTTTTCTACTGAAGATAGATCAGACAAGCCAAAGTCTTGCTCCATATCTCCTAACATGGATTTTAATCGTATTATGTTTTCAACAATGCTTGAAGCCATAGTTTTCCCAGTCTGATAAGGTTCTATTTACAATATAATTATGAAACTCTCATTTTAAGTCTAATGTGTCAATTTATATATTCAATACTTTTAATGCAAAGTGGTGCACCCGGCACGATTCGAACGTGCGACCCCCTGATTCGTAGTCAGGTACTCTATCCAGCTGAGCTACGGGTGCAATAAACGCGATTTACTTCGCCTGCCATCAGTTGGCAAGAGGCAATTTTAAATTATTACGTCTGCAATAATTAAATTTTAATATTCATGGCTGCAGAAATTAACTGTTTTGTATAGTCAGATTTTGGATTTTCAAATATATCTTTATTTGTACCTGCCTCCACGATGTCCCCATTCGACATAACTATTACTTTATGGCTAAGCGCGCGAATTACACGAAGGTCATGACTGATAAATAAATAGGCCAAACTATATTTGATTTGTAAGTCACGCAAAAGTTTAACTATTTGAACTTGAACTGTCATATCTAGTGCGGATGTTGGTTCGTCTAATATTAAAAGTTTAGGTTTGAGTATCATGGCTCTGGCAATTGCGATTCTTTGTCGTTGTCCACCTGAGAATTCATGGGGATATCGATCAATCATTTCTTTTTCTAACCCGACCTCTACCAAGATATTCTCGACCATTTTTCGACGATTCTGACCTTCATCTAAATTATGGACATCAAGGCCTTCTGCAATAATTTGTTCAATTGTAAAGCGAGGTGATAATGATCCATACGGATCTTGGAATACCATCTGAATATCGCGCCTAATTGGTTTTAATTGATTGTTAGTTAGCCCATCTAACTTTTTACCCATAAAAGTAATGTGCCCTTTTGAGGAAATAAGTCGCATGATGGCTAATGCTAAAGTTGTTTTTCCAGAGCCACTTTCTCCAACAATACCTAATGTTTCGCCCTCTGAAATATTTAAATTTGCATTATTAACAGCTTTTACATTTCCAACTACTTTTCGCAATATACCTTTGACAATTGGAAACCAAATTCTCAAATTTTTAATATCGATAACTTTTGCTGCATTCGCTATTATAGGCCTTGGAATACCCGAGGGTTCTGCATTTAATAGTTTTTTTGTATATGCATGTTTAGGTGATTCAAATATCTCATTTGTTACTCCTTCTTCAACAATTTCCCCGCCTTTCATAACGCACACACGATCTGCAATACGTCTAACAACGCTGAGATCATGCGTAATAAACAACATTCCCATTCCTTCAGATTTTTGAATTTTGGCTAACAGTTCTAAAATTTGAGCTTGTATAGTTACATCTAAAGCGGTTGTTGGTTCATCAGCGATCAACAAGTCAGGTTTATTAGCAAGTGCCATTGCAATCATGATTCGCTGCCGTTGCCCACCAGAAAGTTGATGTGGATAATTGGTAACTCGCTTATGTGCTTCATCTATTCCAACTTTGGCGAGTAAATCTAATATTTTTTCTAGGACTTTTGGCCCTTTTAAACCCTGATGTAGTTTTAAACTTTCACTCAATTGCCGTTCAATTGTATGGAGTGGATTTAAAGATGTCATAGGTTCTTGGAATATGAAACTTATATCATTTCCCCTAATTTTT
>FZLS01000196.1 GCA_900197625.1 Rhodobacteraceae bacterium Water-Bin34
AAGCAGAAATGGCTGAACACAATACTGTGATGGTTCACATGATCTCTAAGAACTTCGGATTGGTAATATAATGGTTAATAAGTATTATTCGAGACTAAACTTGCCCCACCCTCCAACGTCAGAAATTTTAGACTTGGAAACGATAAGAAGCAATGGAAATATATGCCCAACTGCCAATATAGATACAAAAAAGGAAAGTATATTTGCTGTATACGACGTAACACCAGAATTACATTCTTTGTATCAATCATATTTCGATTATGATATTTTTATGCGGTGGCAAGTGGTGACTGAAGATTTACCGCTTCATTATGATTGGGGCATAAGTCCAGACAAGTATCTATACCTGCTTGATACTGGTGGAGATCACGTTACTACTAAGTTTTACAGTGAATTGCAAGATGATCCAATAGAAGGTGGCTCGTTTTCCACTGAAGGTAGAACGTTAGAATATGAAATACATGAAACAACTAAAACTTGGTTTAGGATTAATGTAAAGACACCACATCAAGTTGTTGGAATAACAAGACCAAGGGTTGCATTAATTATTCGCCCAGTTGAGTAAACCCCCAATTTCTTTCATTGCACTGCCAACAATTATTGCAATGACCTTCTATCATAGTCAAGCAAGATTGAGTTTGCGATAAATCTATATTCAATCTATTTGCCAAATCAATTATGTGATACTTATAAAGATGCAAGAATGGACTTACGATAATTGGATGGTTAATTGACCACGGCCTAGCAGGGCAGTCTTGTGTGTCAAATTCTGGAAAGTATTTAAAATGTGGTACTAGATTAGCGCCAGTAAAAAGCTGATCTACGCCATGATTTTCGGAAAGATCAACAAGACCCCTTTTAATCCATAATGGGTCGCCCGGTTCTACAGGAACATGTATCACATCATCTCGTCCTGTCAGTTTAGATATTTGTTTTGTATCAAACCCATCGTCTCTTTTGAGGTTAAATATCTTTACGTTTGGTGGGAGTAAATTGTACAATACCCAACTATCAATACCACCAGTCATGGCAATTCCGATATTCTCTGTCTTGACATTAATATAAATAATTCTGCGGTCCCAAGAAGGACCTACGACATATTCCATGATAAAGTGATCCCTTATGAAAAAACCTTTTTTTATTAGTCCACCAAGGACAAGAAGTACCATACTATACGAGTCTCTAGTTCCGTTCGTTACGGAAAAAACTCGATTATTACCTTGTGAAGGACATAGCGAACCTTTTCTACATACTCTACAGAACAAAACAATAATTGACTCTAATACTGGTCTGACGCATCAAATGGAAATGTATCCGATAGCGACTGACAAATCTTTGAGTATCCACTATATTTATCCTTGGGTGTTCAAAGATAATCGAACGAGTGTAATTGAAAAGTTGAAATTGCTCAAAAAAGCAAGAGATAATGGCAATGAATATTACATTAAAGGCACATATAATATAGCTGATGCTATAGATGAGACTATGGATTTCTTTTCTGACTACGATATTGTATTAACACTAAGAAGGGATATTAAAGAATTGGTATGTAGTGTCTTATATGCCACTCAAATTAAGATGTTTCATTCGCGTACTAGTAACAGAGATTTGTACGAGAGGACAAAAAAGAATATTACAGTTAGTGATGAAACTATAAGTCAAATAAAGCACTTTATGCGTAAAATTTCGATATTATACAATCTCAAAGATGTGTATGATTTAAATGTTGTGTATTATGAAGATTTGGACACATGCGATAATATAGACGAATGTATAAGCAATATTATAGGGACAGAGGAATGGAAGGGTTACCGACCAGAAGGTATGCCTACGCCATTAGATAACTGCTACAATTCTTTGATTAACAACTATGATCAGGTTATAGAAGAGATACAACAATATGAAACCTATTTTCAAAGCTTGCGTTAAAAGCTGTGTGGCGTTTCGTAGTGTCTGTCCACCACCACATGTCCTGAGTTAAATGCATTACCTCATCTTCTATGACCATGCAACACCCCTGTTGAGTTTTGAATGGATAATGCAATCTTGGACTATCATCTGAATGCCAAGACATTACCTTAGATGGTATCAGCTTCATTATCCTAACTCTGCCGACATCATAAAATAACGACACGTCGTTATACAATTTGCCAAGTGCCGTGCCTTCAAATATAGGACATAATTCAGTAAAATCTTCTTCCTTAAGTGGCGTTTCCCATTTTTTAATATTCAAAAGTTCTTGGTTGTCGTTAAATTCAGCACTTTCCCAATCGTAGAGTAAACTTCCGCATCCCAAATGATAATCACTTGGCGCATCTTTTGTTGCATTTAAACAAATTTGATTTGATTTATATTCTAAGCCTAAATTTTCTACTTCTGTGAGGATATCGTATGACAACAAATCTGGTATTTGTTTAAAATTTTCCATTAACTTTCTGTCCAACCTGCACTAGCTAAGGATGCCTCAAGCGCCGATCTTTCACTAGATAACGCAGTTTGAAAATTGTCATGATCTGCTTTGGAAGACCACATTCGCGTAACCACAAGACCATCACCCCCAGCGTTGAGAGAAAAGTCTTCTGATATGATACTTGCTTCTGCGTTACTTCTTGCCGATACGAAGGTTGCGGATGGTGTTATAATATTCAAATCAGCTTTCAATGCTAAGTTTGCCTCATTGGCACTCTCCCAAGTTGTTCCTGATTTGGTGAATGTGATTACTTGTGTATAAGACATTTATATACTCCCTAAATTTATTGTTTCGTGTGGTTTGGCAATAGCAATAAATTGTAAACTGCCACCTAACGTAGGATGCTTTCCATCCAATACATGAAAATATTCTGATCCAATGACAGAATTGAATTTATATGCGGCTCTTAGTGTAGCAGATTTGCTACTCTCAATTGAAAAGAATGGTATTCTATTTTCCAAGCGCTCCAGTTGTTTCTGAACTAAACATAAAGAATACTCAGCATTATTTAGCGTTTCGTGTCTATAGTCAGGGTTTACAAAATACCTATCAAATATTCTAACGTATTTTTGACCAAATTTTCTAACGCCAGAAAAAGCAACGACATGTTCATTATCATAAAGTGCAAAAAATGAACTCCATTTACCCCAAGCATTTTCAAATTCTTCGGGCGAGTAATTGCCTCTGTTTTTGTCTTCAGTAAGATGTGCTTGCAAGAAGATGTACCTAGCTACTTCTTTATCTTTAATTTCCCTACATTCCACGCGACCAAGCCTTCCAAAACATATCATTACGCTTGTATGCTCTATCCCATTCTCTTAAATTATTTACACCAACTACAGTGAATATCAAAGCATATCTATCAACGTCTGAATTATTGAATACTGCGTGTTCTATCTTATCCTCTTCAAATGTATAGAAATGACCAGTTGCTGGAAATTTGAACAGATGCTCACCATCTTCATCACGAAATGCGTTGTCTACGCCTTCATTGGTAATAATGGGACATATAACACGAATGTTTTCAGATGCAGTTTCATCTCTGTGATATGGCATTGTACCACCAGATGGAAGTCTCACAATTCTAGCTCTACAGATATCACCCATTGGACGCCTACTAGCATCGAATGCCCAC
>FZLS01000123.1 GCA_900197625.1 Rhodobacteraceae bacterium Water-Bin34
TAGCCATTGGTATAATTATGGTTGTGGTCCAGTTAGAAAAAGCTGGTAGATTATTAAAAATGATGAGTCAATTTTTAGCGGAGGCAGTAGAAGAACATGACAAAGTACAGTAACGTAACACCTTATAGAGAAACTAATAACTTCTTTGCATCACCAACTCTATATGAAAATATACGAGAGTTTTTATTAGAGGAAGTAATTGAAGTTTGCTTTACTAAAAAGAATGGTGATGAACGTAAGATGAGATGCACACTTATGTCTGAACATATTCCTGCCACAAATGCACCAATATTAAAAGAAGAATCTGGTGTAGTGGAGAATAAAGATTACATGAATGTATTCGATGTTCAACAACAAGGATGGAGATCATTCATTGTTGCGAATGTTAAATATATTAAAACTAATTTACCTGATCTGCCAGCAGAAATTTCTGCAAGAAGACGGGCAATTGACGGGTTTAGTGAGTGAATCCATTTGAATTAATTAAATCTATATCCAACACAAAGAAGGATATACTTGAGAATGAGAAAGATTACAATGCCTTTATGGTAAATCGTGGTCTTTCGTATTTCCCTGATACTGTCATATACGCTAACGAGATGAACAAGTTTCACCACCTGGATAGCCGCCTACAGTATCATTTTCTTATAAATACTATTAGAAAACGTAATCGTTTTTCTAAGTGGAACAAGTCGATTGAATCTGATAATATCAGTGCTATAAAGCAATATTATGGTTATAGTAATGAAAAAGCTCGTGATGTACTTCCGCTTTTAAGTAATGAAAATCTTAAATACATAAGAGGAAGAATACAGCATGGCGGAATTCAACGATGAACTGGTAAATTGGAAACCAGAGATGATGTTAGAAGTTACATTGGCAGAGCCCGATGATTTTTTAAAGATACGTGAAACTCTCACCAGAATAGGCGTTGCATCAAAGAAAGATAACAAATTATATCAATCATGCCATATACTACACAAACAAGGTAGATATTTCATAACTCATTTTAAAGAGCTATTCTTATTAGACGGTAAGCCTTCTAATCTTACAGAGAATGATCTTAAACGTAGGAATACAATTGTCAAATTAATGGATGATTGGGGATTACTCGAGACAGTTTCACCTATTGGTGAAGTCGCAGCTCTTAACCAAATTAAAATTATCTCTCATAAAGATAAATCAGATTGGGAATTATGTCCCAAATATAATATAGGTATTAAGTAAAACCTATATAAATAAAACTGAATATGCCTAACGGGTATTCATTTTTTTAACCTTGCTATACATAGGAGGTCAATATGACAAACTTAGCATTTAACTTCCCAAGAGATACGTTCTTGGGTTTTGATCAACTCTTTAATACGTTGCAAAATACGAATCTAGAAACCGTTCGAGGTGCTGGATATCCACCGTATAATGTAATTAAACGAGATGATGGTCACTTTCTAATTGAGATCGCTGTCGCAGGATTTAAAAAGGAAGACATTGATTTGACACTTGAGAAAGGTGTTTTAACAATTACTGGAAAGAAACATTCTGGTTTAGATACAAGAGACTATGCACATCGTGGCATTTCTCAAAGGGCGTTTGAAAGATCATTTACTTTAGCTGACACACTCAAAGTTGTTGGTGCTGATATTGTAGATGGTATGCTTGTAGTTATTTTGGAGAACAATATTCCAGAAGAAGACAAGCCTCAAACAATCAATTTAGGTGACCTGCCGAAATCAGCGAAGAAGCTGTTACTAGGCTAAATACTAAGGAGCACATGGCATATTCAGAAAAGGTTTTAGATCACTACAATAACCCACGCAATGTGGGTAAGATGGATATGAACGATCCACATGTAGGAACTGGTATGGTAGGTGCTCCTGCTTGTGGCGATGTTATGAAATTACAAATACGTATAGAAGATGACATAGTCACAGATGCAAAATTCAAAACATATGGTTGCGGATCAGCAATTGCCTCAAGCTCATTGCTAACAGAATGGGTTAAGGGTAAAACAATACATCAAGTAGAAGAAATTAAAAATACTGAAATTGTTGAAGAGCTTAATCTGCCTCCAGTTAAAATACACTGTAGCGTATTAGCAGAAGATGCTATTAAGTCAGCAGTTGCAGACTATATTAATAAACAACCAAAGGAACACAGATGAATGAAATTAGATTAGTTCGACTCACGTCGGGTGAAGAGTTATTATGTAAAAAGACAAATGAATCAGGTTTAACAATAACAGTAACAGATGTTGTTGCACTAGTCCCTACAGAGGAAAGATTAGGGTTTATGCCTTATCTACCATATGCTGAAATAGAACAACTAGTAATTAAAAAAGATCACATCATGTTTGATCTAACCCCAACAAAAGAGTTAGCAGCTCAACATGTTTTAATGCACCAAGACACAAATATAGTCACTCCGGAGAAACCAGAAATAATTGTATAAAGTATGTACATCTAGCTTGATTCGTGTTATAATACACCCATGAATCAATCTTTTTACACGTCAGCCTTCCGGCACGGGAAGGTAATAAAATATATTGGCTACGAGGATGGGAAGAAAGTAAAGTTCACCATCCCGTATCGCCCTTCTCTATTCGTCACAAATAAAGGTAACAATGCCCATGATTGGCATGCCCTCGATGGTACTCCAGTAGAACCTATTCAGTTCGGTTCTATGGGTGAAGCCACTGACTTTATAAAGTCTTATGCAGATGTTCCTGGCTTTAATGTCTATGGCAATACCAACTATGTGGTTCAGTATCTGAATGAAGAGTTCCCTGGTGTAATTAAATGGGATCGTAACATGATTAATGTTACCTCTATCGATATCGAAACAAAGTTCGGTGATGGTTTCCCTGAGCCTAAAGATGCTGACCAAGAAGTGACAGCAATCACAATGAAGAATAACATCGACGATACTTACTATACATTTGGTTGTGGTGAGTATGACGTAGACAATTCACTTATGCAAACCCATGAGGTGGTCTATGTCAAGTGTGCAGACGAAAGAGAACTCTTACACAAATTCACATATCATTGGGCTAAGACCTCACCTGATATTGTTACAGGTTGGAACTGTGAGTTCTTTGATATACCATACCTAGTAAACCGTATAAAGCGTATCCTCGGTAATTCTCGTGAGAAGTTCTTATCTCCTTGGCGAATGATCGATGAGAAAGAAACACATACTGGTTATGGTCAATCCACACTTAAATACGAAATCAAAGGTGTAGCCATCTTAGATTACATGGCAATATTCAAGAAGTTCGGTTATTCGTATGGTCCACAAGAATCATATAAGTTAGATCATATTGCAAATATTGTTCTCGGTGAGAAGAAGCTTGACTTCGGTGAAGCCTCTGACCTGAATGAATTACACGCAAATGACTATCAAAAGTTTATTGACTATAACATCAAAGACGTAGAACTCATTGACCGTATGGAAGACAAGCTCGGTCTTATTAGTCTATGTCTAACCATGGCTTATAAAGGTGGTGTAAACTATGAGCAAGTGCTTGGCACTGTGGCTATATGGGATGCACTGATCTATCGTGACTTACATTCAAAACGTATAGCTGTACCACAAAACGAAGAGTCATTTAAAGGTGCGTATCCTGGCGGTTATGTAAAAGAACCACATGTCGGTATGCATGATTGGGTATGTTCATTTGACTTAGCTTCTCTATATCCGTCAATCATTATGCAATACAATATGTCTCCCGAGACTATCCTACTTGATGATGAGCCTGGTGTCAATGTCGAATCAGTGTTAGATGGTCATATAAAGAATAATACACCACATACTGCATTAGCTGTAAATGGTGTTCGTTTCGATACAAAGAAAGTTGGTATTATTCCAGCAATTATTCAAGAGATCTATAATGATCGTCAAACATTTAAGCAAGCACAACTCAAAGCTGAGCAAGAGCTCGAGCTATGTGGTGTAAAGTCAGAGGTCTATGCCTTAGAGAAACGTATTGCTATTGCCAAGAACCAACAAATGGCATTGAAGATCCTACTCAACTCTTTGTATGGTGCAATGGGTAATAAGTGGTTTAGATACTTTGACATGCGAATCGCTGAAGGTATCACTCTTACTGGTCAAGCAACCATTCGTTGGGCAGAGAATAACTTGAATGATTACCTTAACAAAACTCTACAAACCAAGAAAGATTATGTAGTTGCCATTGATACAGACTCTGTCTATGTTCGTCTTGATGAGTTTGTGAATCGACTTGGCCCAGCCAAACCAATAGACTTCCTTGACCAAGTATGTTCGGGTGCATTAGAAGGTGCACTCAGTGAATGCTATGATCGTTTGTTTAAAACCTTAGGTGGTATAGAAAACAAAATGGTTATGGAACGTGAGGTAATTGCTGATCGTGGCATATGGACTGCCAAGAAGAGATACATTCTCAATGTGCATGACAATGAAGGTGTTCGTTATGCCCAACCTAAATTAAAGATTATGGGTATCGAGGCAATCAAATCATCTACACCGGCCATATGTAGACAAGCATTAAAAGATATATTCCGCAGGATCATTGAGACTGATCAGGCAACTGTGCAAGCAGACATAGCAAACTTCCGTGCAGCATTTAAACAAGCATCTGCCGAAGAGGTAAGCTTTCCCCGTGGTGTAAATAATCTAAATAAATGGACCGACAAGGAAACCGTTTATAAGAAAGGCACACCTATTCATATTCGTGGTGCAATACTACATAACAATATTGTTACAAAACAAAAGTTAGGTAGAAGCATTCAGAAGATAACAAGCGGAGACAAGGTCAAGTTTACATATCTTGTCAAGCCAAATCCAATCAAAGAGAATGTGATTGCATTTGTAGATTATCTCCCACGTCAATTTAAACTTGAGCAATATATAGATTATAACCTTCAATTCGAAAAAACTTTTCTCAGTGCTGTAGAACCAGTTCTTGATGCAGTTGGTTGGAAAAGTGAACATCAAGTATCTCTTGAAGATTTTTTCGTTTAAGGTATGTACATATCACAAAAGTGTGATATAATGTTAATAACAGTTATAAAAGGAGACTTATGTCAGCAGATTGGGTAAACGATATTAATCGTATGCAAACAAAATATGGTGTACGCGAATGGATAAACCATGCCACACCATTTCAATTAAAGAAGTATTTAGAATTTAGATTAGACTTTATCAAAGAAGAATACGATGAGACTAAAGAGGCACTGATCATGGAAGATGCAGAAGAAGTTGTCGATGGTCTTATTGATCTTTGTGTTGTAGCTATTGGTACATTAGATGCCATGGGTGTAAATGTGCACAAAGCATGGGATGAAGTATTAACAGCAAACATGGCAAAAGAAGTTGGTGTAAAAGAATCACGACCAAATCCATTAGGCTTACCAGATCTAATCAAGCCAGCAGGTTGGGTAGCACCAGTGCACTTTCCTAATCATGGTATTTTTGCATCAGCTTGGTCAGATGCAATTGAGAAACGAGCTATGGCAGCAAACAAAGCAAGAACTGAAATCTTAGCAGACAACCCAGAGATTAATTCTGAATGGACACCAGATGCTGAAGAGCGTATGAATATTATTGGCCAAAATGGTAATGATGGTTTACACTATCCACCTCCAGGTCCAGATGGATATACTCCAGGGCCAGGACCATTAGATGGTGAACAAGCAAAGATTGACTGGACAAAAGATTCGGAGTACATAAGATTATATGGCAAAGAAGGCAATAAAAAAGTCTAGCATAAACTACCGTACATGGTTAGTTTTATATAAAGGTAAAGATATTGAAAAGCTTACCTTAGAAGAGCATACTAAGTTTAGTAAGCTTTATGCTAAATGGAAAGTAGGTAACATTGAGAAAGTATGAACTATTCCCTTACATTATTTAAAAGTATATTCGATAACAAAACTCAGAAGCGTATGGACTTTACTTCATACCACCAATTTGAGCAATTGTTATTTGATCTAGCCCAGCAAAAACGTGAAGATAAGAAGTCGGCTCCCCTTATATCTCCTGCAACTTATGTAGAAGATACGACTCGTGCGAATGATAATGTACTCGGTTGGGCTGGTTGGTGCGCGGTAGATGTAGATGAACATGTATTCGATGGTAGTCTTGAGCAAGAATTATTAGATCGATATGGAAAATGGAATCATGTTGTTTACTCTACTGCTTCATCAACTCAAGAGCATCCTAAGTTTAGAATAGTATTTCCATTAACAATACATGTACCAAAAGAAAAGATCAAGCATTTTTGGTTTGCTCTAAACAAAGAATTAGGTGACATAGGTGATCCTCAAACAAAAGATCTATCACGTATGTATTATGTGCCTGGAAAATACAAAGGTGCATACAATTTTATATTTAATAATTTCTGTGGTGTAGATATGAATCCATATGAGATTATGTCTAAGCATGATTATGTTGAGCGTAGTGGTTCATTACTAGATAATCTTCCACCTGAAATACGCAAAGCAATGTTAGCTCACCGTAAGAATGAAATGGTAAACACAAATGTGGCATGGAGTAATTACAAAGATTGTCCATTTGTAAATAAGAAGTTAGTGAAAG
>FZLS01000124.1 GCA_900197625.1 Rhodobacteraceae bacterium Water-Bin34
AGTTGGGACTACTGTGCTCAGCACGACAGAATATAGGACGCCCATCAAGACCCCGAAGACGACCAGTTGAGCGAACTTTAAGTTTGACTGCATCAATTAATGGCTCCAATCCAGGGATAGCATCAAGGAATTTTCGTCGCAGTTCTTGACCAAGCTGCTTCTTTTGTGCATCAGATAGCTCTGGATGCAAGATGTGACCAAGCTTTTGATCGCCCGCCCCATATATGAACCCATAGGTGAGCGACTTGACCTGCGACCTTGTGCATCCCACACGGTCAGCGTTCTGCTGATGGATATCACCGTTGACGACAACGTCAGCGAATGCCCCCGAATCGAAGGCTGCTAGGTAGTGCCCAAGCAGTCTTAATTCCAGAGCTTCTAAGTCACCTCCAACCATCACATGACCAGGGTGAGGAACAAATAGCTCACGCGCCCAAGGTGCAGAAACGACCTGGCCCAAGTTTGGACCCCGGTGAATATTTCTCGATGTTTGTGTAGCTAATAAGCAGCTGTGGTGGATACAGCCGTCGCCCTCAATAGAGTTGAACCAAGAGTTGGTTCCCTCCGACAGCTGACCCAGCCACTTCTGTAGCGTCAACAAACGAATAAACATCTCACACTCGTCATGGAGTTGCTGCTGGCCTGTAGACAAAGCAATGTCTCTGACTTCAGAGATAGTTGCTTCATCAACCTTTGGCTTACCAGTCTCAGTGACTTTGGTAAAGCGAGCACCACGGAATGTCTGCAGTGCCCAAGCAATGTTCTGACGTGACGTTGGATTAAAGTCGGTCAGCCGAGTCATTGGTGCACCAGCTACATAACCTTTCTTTTTATCTGCACGCTTAGGTGTAAACACCTTACCTGGTACATACAAATAGATTGATTTGATCTTGTGAGTAAGGTCATCAAACTCTTGCTGTAAATCGGTACGTACACGAACTGCGGCGTCGGTATCAAATCTAAAGCCGCTTGCTTCTTGCTGAGCCATAAGCTCGGCCATCCGCATTTCTAAAGCAACGTAATCAGGCATCATCTTTTTTGTCTTGGTTAAATCCATGTCAGTCTTTTTTCCTTAGCCGCCCTGTCTGCTCGGTTCTTGTGACCAAGCTTTGCTACAGACTCCATAACCTGGAGACAGTCTTCTGTAGTAGAGCCGTCAGGCATGCGTGTGTGGACAATATTAAATAGTAGAAAAAATACTTCCGCCGCCTCTGTCATTTCTTCAGAGTTAAGTGGATCTGATTTCTTAGGAATAGTCATTCATTCTCCTTTGCAATAGTTCGTATAGCTTTACTGTTACTTTTGTATCTTGGATGCAATAGTCAAGCATCTCAGGAGTGTAAGTAGACCAGTCATTACTGGTGTTCTTAGCAAAGTCTCCTTTGAAGCACTTTAATCTATAGCCCCATGCTTCTAGGCTATGTGAGCCGTAGAGCCTTTGTGGCATTCCAATAGGTCTTCTTTCATAATCTCGCTCACTAATGTGAGGATAATATAAGCGAGACAGAGTAAGTGTGTCAAGGAAAGTACCTCTTGGTGCAAACTCTGGAAACTGTTCTTTAAGAAGTGGGACATCATACCCGAGAATATTGTGGCCAATAAGAACATCTGCTCGTTCAAGGGCTTTTACTCCTTGAATAACTGCACGTTCTGGCTTGTAGTCAAAGACTTCGGCTTCTTCTACGTTACCCATATCGCGAATCACAATGCAATGAATTGTGGATCCGACACGCAGTAATCCTGTGCTTTCTATATCAAATAATAGTTCAGTTGTCATAGATAGTTTCTACCGCTGGTTTTTCTGTGGATGGATCTGGATATAATTTTTTATCAATTTTGCGATTGGAATGTTTGTTAACTGAGAGTCTGGGATCCTCATCTTCAAAATGAGGTTCAATAGCAATGTCCAGTTCACGTGCTAGCCGTGCTGCCCTACGGAACTCATCCTTGTAGTAAGGCTCCCAATCAGACGCAAGTACAACGATCTTCCGAATACCCATAATGTGTGCCTGAAAGACAGAGGCAGAGAAGGGATATCGCGTTGAATAGATAGTTGCACCAGTCATAGGAGTTCCTCGCTTGCATGCACCGGCAATGGCATAGCAAATAGGATCTATCTCCACATGAGAGTCAGTAAGCAGTGAGCGTCCGTCACCCATGATCTCTCGATCACGAACGATGACACAGCCGCCAGGGCAAGATGGATGTGTTGATGCAGCTCCAACTGCCTTAGCAATATCAATGAAATGTTGCTCCTTATTTTTTATATAAGTGGGATCACCTTTGGGTGCTGTCATATCACATTAGAGAGTCAATACTCTTATATTAGGTAGTGAAACATATGATTGCGGATACATGGATTACATCAAATTCACTAAAGACATGGAAGAATATAATGATTGGAATCGGCTAGATGGCAAGCACTCGATCAATGATTCATGGTTAGATTTTGGAACTACTGATCGTGTTAATAGCCCAAGTCATTACACAGCAGGAAAGCAGCCAGCTCAGGAAGTCATCGAAGACACCATCAAGTTTGCACCTGATGTGATCAAAGGACACCTTCATGGACTAGTTATTAAGTACCTGCTGCGCTTATGGCTTAAGGACGACCCGCTTGAAGATGCTAAGAAAGCACGTTGGTATCTCAATCGTTTGATTAGCAAGATGAGTTAGCACCTTACAAATCTAAATATAACATTCTCGCAAGTAAGAGTTTCATGCTCTTGCTTGTGGTCTAGTAGTTTGTTGATGATATAACCAGAAGCAATAGAAGTGTGCTTGAACTCAACTGTAATACCTTGATCGAATCCTGGCAACTCTGGATCGTACCAATTTACAGGACGTAAGTATTCCCATGGATCTAGTCCTTGAGATACCCATGCATTAAGTTCTTCCAAGCGTTGAGCAGTTTTAATGATGTGAGCTTCATGTGCAATCTCAATAGGCAGTGACTTAAATTCGTTGTTGCTAAGCAACGCATGCTTCCACATGAGCGTTCCATCCTTATGGATCAAACGGCATGGATGCACGCGATTACCTGAAGGCATCGTATAAAAAGCATCAGGAGAAATATGCCTACTCATCACACTTCTCCTTTGTGCTCTTCGTAGTGCTCTAAATCTTTGTACCAGTTATCACCAGCATACTCATTGTATATGACCCTACCAATGTCACGGAAGGTGTTATGGAATAGAGTAATCTTATCAATGTCGCTAATGGTTGCATCCAAAGGTGGGCCATAAATCAATACATTCCAGGTTGAAGGGCAAACTGGTTCAAAGCCCTTAGAAGTAGCGCGAAGTTGCTTAACACGACGAAAAGGAATACAGACAGGATAATCCCATATAACCGGAGTTGCTCTGACGATTTCTGATGCACTAGTAAAAAATACGAAACTGTTTATGTGATTATTGCGATACTCATTAATAGTTTTGTTTAACCACACACGAGTGTTTCGCACTGCACCCTTGGGTGCTACCCAGACATTTCCATGCCAGTGTTCTTGCAGTGGATTTGTTTCCAATGAAGGCACCGACGTTGCATCTACTAATACCTGTTGAACAGGATCAGAAGTGGGGTCATAGTCAATTGAGCCCATCACTTGACGAGCTCTTTCAATTAACTGGGGTGTTGGGTAGAGAGGAAGTTTTAAACCACTCTCTTTAAGCCTAGCTTGTAAATTCTGCTGCGAGCGCTCGGAAGCTTTCTTGGCTCCCACCTGCTTCGACTGCAAATGTTCTTGTTCCAGCATTACTGATCAAGGTAATTAGTACATTTTTTGACCAGTCATTTTCATCAATCTCTTCCAGCAGCTTGCGCAGGAATTCAACTACATCACTATCCTCATTAGCTTCGGCAGTATTAATATCAGATTCCAAAGAAGTTCCTGACATAAATGTAGTTGAGTCGTTGCACAGATTGATTACTAATGAACCTGCACCTTCTGCAAGTACACCATTTGAGGCAATGTTAATTAGATCAGTAAGAATAAGTTCAGCAGTAGCAGCAAGAAACTTTTGCTCTTGCTCCTTCTCATCACCAAATTTATCTGATTGAATTAATTGTTGAAGTAGATCTGTGCGTCTAGACATAATGCAATGACTCTTTTAATAGGATAAGTAAATTAAAACTCTGATGTGGGATCTTCGTCATCAGTTTGGTGATCTTCAGGCTGTTCAAATAGTCCAGGAGATTCTGGTTTTGTTTGACTGATATGTCGTCCTTGCAGCATGTCAACCATGACAGCTTCATAGCGTTCGTCAAACATAGAGTTTGGGTTAAGGATGAGCTCTTCCCGTTGATCTAACCCTTCAGCTGATGCTATTTTTTCTTGTTCTTTCACTGCTTGCTGTATGACATACTCAGCGATTTGCTGTTTGAGTGTGTGTAGTTCACAAGCAAGTTCAAAACTTTCTAGATAGCTATCATGATCTACAAATACCCCAATATTTTGAGGAATAAGATGAAAGGGATTACAGCAATACTTGTTGCCACAAGTAGTTTTAACACCAGTGAAACCGAGATCACCCCATGTAAACCACATCGCAACACGTTGAGGATGGTGCTGCGTTGATGATGAGATGCCATGCCTTCTCCATGCAAATTGAGGTTGCTTAGTCCTCTTATTAATACATCCGTTCCATTCCCAGCATTCATCTGGATCACCTATGTCAACTAATGACCAGAATCTGAGTGCTTTGACTCGATTCTTTTTAAGTAACTTAGAAATATCAAAGGACATTCGCCCTTCACGTGCACCTGCTACACAGCGAACACAAGCCTGATGACTGTCGTAGCGCATGCTGTGCGAGGAGAATCTGCCAAGGGAATGTCCTGAGTAAAGGCAGAGCTCTCCTTCTTCAGCTGTATTAGACATCTGTTTGACGCGCCTGCCATAAGCATGGCCGCCAACTTTTTTAGAAGGGACAGCTTCGGCCATTAGAAAGATCCCTCTGGTTTTACATAAGTTCCACCATGGGCGGGGTATTGATCGTTCATACCCAGTGATTCGAGTTGATTGTTAATCATGTACTCGTAACGAGTTGAGTTCTCGTATTTAATTCGAACTAGTTTTGAGCTCGGGGTGTAATACTCAGGTTGTCCAACAACCAAAGCATCCATCCCATTCGTTTGTACACGGACACGCAGCCCAATCTTGATATCGGAAGCAAGCATATTAATACCTTATATATTGTTTAGTTTAATTAGAAGTCGTTCAAAATATGGGATTCATCTAAAGGATCATCCTTTGGACGTTGCCAAATACGAATCGATTTAGATTTACCATTAGCGTCTTTCCTGCTTGTTACCAAGCGACGCCACCCCATTGACTGAAGTACATCAGCAACACGGCGTCCTTCCCGACGTGACTGGTTACGAGGGTCCAGCTCTAGTGCATGAGTAAGCACATCGGCTGCAGTGACCTCTTGTTTGATTGCAACGTAAGCTCCAATCTTGTCTAACCAAGGATCTGGATCACCAAACTCTTGGATGTATTCAGAGATTGCAGCAATCTCACCACTGTTGAATTCATATCCAACGCCGCTACGGTAAGCATCTACCGCCGCTGCCCACAGACTATCTCGTTCTAGCTCTAATTGCTTCCAAGGAATCTGAAATCCTCCTGCAATTTCTAACGGAACAAATCGTCTATTACCAGTACTGTCAACAAGGAATTGATTCCTATTGGTAGTACCGATCATCACAAAGCGCCGAGGCAGCTTGGATGGAAGGGATGCATATGGATAACGAACTTCATCAACACGACTAGTAATTAGGTTCTTAAAGTTTTCAATGTTCCTGATATTGAAGTAGTTATCAATCTCAGGGAGCTCAAGCAGCCATGCCATGTGAAGGCGGTACTGCTCTTTCATCAGTGTCTCTAAGGGAATAGTGATCTCTGCGAACAGGGCATCAGGTACCAAGTTCCTAGCGAACATGGATTTACCTACACCCTGAGCACCCACGAGAATGGGTAGCCAAGACATGGATGCACCTGGGTTATAAGCACGAGCTACTGCACCGATCATCATGCGCTGCATGGCAAGAGTGGCTAGCTGATGCTTATTACCTAGGAAGACTTCTCCAATACGGTCCCAATCTTTGTGAGGTATTGCATGAGCTGCACATCCATCTAAGTATTTAGTAATAGGGCAGTAGCTATTTTTACTTGCTGCATATTGAATAGCGGACTTGATACGTGGCTCAGGAATGAAGACTCCGTACTCACAAGCTAGCTTGGTAGTCATGATGTCTAGGTCATTACCTTCGAGCTGTACGACTTTCCCGTTGGGGTCGTCATACTCAATGGCATTAGTAAGTCTGTTCTTACGTAAATTAGTCAAGATTGATTTGACTTTATCAACGTCAGCTTCACGCTCTTTCGCAGCGTCATCATTGCTTTTCTTTGGTCGCCCACGCTTGGCAACCTTTTTGGAATCCGGTAAGGGTTCCGGTTCGAACTGCATAGTTTCTCCTTTTGCTTGTCGTATAACCTCTTCAAAACTGACTAGTGGATCAG
>FZLS01000126.1 GCA_900197625.1 Rhodobacteraceae bacterium Water-Bin34
GGTGGTAAAGGTGTCATTGTAGCAATGACATTAGAAGAAGCATTGAATGGTTTGAAAGATATTTTTTCTGGTGCATTCGGAAAAGCAGGATCAGAAGTTGTTATAGAAGAATTCATGGAAGGCGAAGAAGCTAGTTTTTTCATTTTATCAGATGGTAAAAATATACTCCCAATAGGAACAGCTCAAGATCACAAACGAGTTTTTGACGGAGATCAAGGGCCAAATACAGGTGGCATGGGGGCATACTCACCTGCACCTATAATGACAAAGGATGTCACTGCAAAAGCAATTTCTAAAATCATTCAGCCCACCATAGACGAAATGGCAAATCGTGGCACACCATATAATGGGGTACTCTATGCAGGCTTTATGATTAAAAATGGGGAACCTAGATTAGTAGAATACAATGTTAGGTTTGGAGACCCTGAATGCCAAGTCTTAATGATGAGGCTTGGAGCTCAAGCATTAGATGCAATGTTAGCCTGTGCAAAAGGCGAACTTAATGAATATCAACTAAATTGGGCTGATGACCATGCTTTAACGATTGTATACGCAGCGAACGGTTACCCTGGAGATTATAAAAAAGGTACAAAAATTATTGGATTAAATGAAATTTCATCATCAAGTAATGTGCAAGTTTTTCATGCAGGTACAAAAGAAGTGGAAAATAGTATAATTGCAACCGGTGGAAGGGTCCTTAACATTACGGCAAGAGGATCAAGCCTTATTGAAGCACACAAGATTGCATATGAAACAATTGAAAAAATTCAATGGGAAAATGGGTTTTACAGGAATGATATTGGATGGAGAGCACTTTAAATTTGCTTCTCAGGCATCCTTACAATTAATCCATCAAGATCCTCAGTCACACGTAATTGGCAAGTCAATCTAGATAACTCGCTTGGCTCCCAAGCGAAATCTAACATGTCTTCTTCCATTGCATCTTTAGCCGGTAATTTTTCGCTCCAGCTTGCATCAACATATACGTGGCATGTAGAACATGCACATGCACCACCACAATCAGCCTCTATGCCAGGAACATTATTATCTCTTGCTGCTTCCATAACTGAAAGGCCAACTGCAACATTAACTTCATGTTGAGCTCCATTATGTTCAATAAATGTTATCTTAGGCATGAGAATCTCCATATAAAACTTCGAGCGTGATACCATAGAAAAAAAAGAAAACCAGCATTTTTTTCAAACGAACTATTCTAGAAAACTTTTTTATATAACCGCCTAAAAAGCTTGTATTAATTACCATACTTTTAGGCGGTTATAAATTATTCTTTAGAAAGTGATAAACCTACAAATCGAGAGTTATCTCCCCTCTTAACTAATAATAGGATAGATTTACGACCAGAACTTATGGCATTTTCAAAGATATCAGATATGTCATTAACATCAGTAACTTTAGTGCGGCCCGCCTCAACTATTACATCACCTGCTCTTATGCCTTTTTCAAATGCATCTGAAGTCTCAGCTACATCTAAAACAGCAACTCCATTTAAATCTTCAGGCAAATTCAATTGCGTTCTAGTTTCAGCATTTATAGTTAGTAACTTCATTCCTAGCTTTACTGATTCTTTAATTTTTTCTGGAACTTTGGCTGCCGGTACTATCTTTTCCTTTTCAGCAGCTTCTCGTCTTCCGAGAGTTACTTTTATAGTTTTCGAGCTTCCATCTCTAAAGATAATAACATCTACTACCTTTCCAACATCAGCGTTTCCAACAATCGTAACTAATCCACGAGTGTCTTCTACTTCCACCCCATCAAAAGAAAGAATTACATCACCTGATAAGATCCCAGCATCTGCGCCTGGCCCATCTGGCACACCACTAACTAATGCTCCAGATACCTTTTCCAAACCGAGGGCTTCAGCCATGTCACTATCGATGTCTTGAATTTGAACTCCAAGCCACCCACGCCTTGTTTCACCATATTCTTTCAATTGATTGACTACTCGACTAACAACACGAGATGACATGGAAAAACCCAAACCAATAGATCCACCATTTGGTGATATTATTGCAGTATTTACACCTATAACTTCACCATTCATGTTGAAAAGAGGTCCACCCGAATTACCGCGATTTATTGCAGCGTCAGTTTGAATAAAATCATCATATGGCCCTGATCTTAGAGTTCTGTTTCGTGCAGATATTATACCCGCAGACACAGAAAACCCTTGTCCCAATGGATTGCCAATTGCCATTACCCAATCACCTACACGAGCAATATCACTATCTCCAAAACCAACAAATGGAAGAGGTTCAGTGGCTTCTACTTTGAGTACAGCAATATCAGTTTTGGGATCGCGTCCAACCAATTCCGCAACGAGTTCTTTTCCATCAAAAAACTCTATTACAATTTCATCTGCTTTATCGATGACATGATTATTGGTAACTATGTAACCGTCAGCTGATATTACAAAACCTGATCCAAGGGCACTACTTCTACGTGGCCGTGCTTGCCCCCCTTCTCCGTTATTGAAAAAATCCCTAAACAAATCCTCAAAAGGGCTTCCTTCTGGAATTTGCGGTCTTGCTTGATCTGTTACACCCGCGATGGTTGTCGAGGTTGTAATATTCACAACTGAAGGAGAAAGCTCCTCAGCCAAATCAGCAAAACTTTCAGGAGCACCTCTGGCATGTGATGACATACTAGATATTATTAAAATAGAAAAAACAAAAAGCGTATTAATGATAAATGACTGAGCTTGTCCTATTGATAATCTTTCTGAGATTGTGATTGATTTCACGAAATTTTCCTCCTGGGGACTGTATTTTATTGAAATAAAATTTTTGGTTATATAACAAATATGTTTTTATTAAATTCTGTCAAATTATTTTGAAAACATATTCCTAAACTAAATGTATTTTTATTAGTTAAATTCTAAAGAGTTTTAACTGCCCAAATAATAACAAATCCAATAGCAACAAAAATTAATCCCAAAAGTCGTCTTTTATCAATACTCATAGCACCCAAAGCACGAATAATTTCCTCAAAACGAGATGGGGCTAGTACAAGTACTAGCCCCTCAATCACTGCAACTAATCCCAGTGCTGTTAAAAAATCACTCATTCAAACTGTCTGAGTTGAGATAGTCAAAAAATTCACTATTCGGGGAAATAATCATAGTTGCATTATCGCTGGTTAATGATTTTTCATATGCAGTTAATGACCTATAGAATGCGAAAAATTCAGGATCACGACCAAATGCCTCAGCAAAAATAGCATTACGCTTCCCGTCAGCTTGACCTCGAATAATATCTGCTTCTTTTTGAGCTACCGAAGTTGTTTCAACTACTGTTCTATCAGCAGATGCTCGCACTCTTTGTGCAGCTTCGTTACCTCTTGCTATCTCATCAGCTGCTTCACGTTCACGTTCTGCACGCATTCTACCAAAGGTTGCTTCAAGGTTTTGTTCGGGTAGGTCTGCACGCTTAATACGAACATCAACGATTTCAACCCCCAAAACTGTTGCCTGCTCACGAACGGCATCGCGAATTTCAGCCATCAAAGCAGTTCTATCTGTTGATAAGATTTCATTAGATGTAACGCGGCCGAGAACAGATCTCATTCCATCATTCATAATTCCATCAAGTTTTTGTGTAGCAGATCTTTGCCCACCAGAACCAACAGCTTTTCGAAACTGAACAGGATCTTGTATTCGCCATAATGCAAAACCATCAACAACCAATCGTCTATCGTCAAGAGGTGTAAACTCGTCAGGTTGAACGTCTAAGGGCAAAATACGATCTTCATATTTCACAATTTCATGAAGGAATGGAACTTTAAAGTTTAATCCTGGATCTACAATAACAGCTGTTACCTCACCGAACCATAATCTGAGTGCTTTTTCACGTTCGTCGACAACATAGAGAGACGACATAATTAAAAAGCCAAGACCTGCTAAAATTGGCAGCAATAAATTAGTAAAGCGTTTCATTAGTTGCCTCCAGTTTTTTGTTTGGACAATTCATTTAATGGTAAATATGGTACAACACCTTGACCACTGCTATTTTCATCGATCACAACCTTGTTAACACTACCGTAAACTTTCTCTATAGTTTCAAGATAAAGACGTTTTCGGGTTACTTTAGGTGCTTTTGCGTACTCTTCATACACTGAGACAAATCTAGAAGCTTCACCTTCAGCTTCGTTGATTGTTTGAGCACGATAACCTTCAGCTTGTTCCATTAACTGTGCTGCTTTACCCCTTGCTTCAGCAACCACTCTGTTGGAGTAAGCATCTGCCTGTTTTTCAAGTGTATCGCGGGTTTGTTCTGCTGCTTGAACTTCACGGAAAGCATCAATTACTTCTCGAGGTGGGTTTGCGCCCAGCAAGTTTACACGTATGATATTAATTCCTGAACCAGTTACGTTTCCATCACCATCAGTTCCGTAAATATCCAGTGTGTCTTGTATTAATTTTTTTAGCTCAGCTGTAATTGCACCACGATCTTTATTCAAAATTGGAGATAAGTTACTTCTTGCAATAATTTCTCTCATAGCAGACTCTGAAACTGCACGAATTGTCTCTTTTGGGTCTTGCAAATTAAAGAGAAATTGTTGTGCGTCAGTAATATTCCAAACAACCTGAAAATCTATATCAACTATGTTTTCATCACCAGTAAGCATTAATCCTTCATCTGCTCTGGCTCCACGACCGACACCAATATCTTCTGAATTTTCTCTAGTAACTGGCAGAATTTGTTTCGTAACAACTGGCCAAGGCGCAAAATTCAACCCTTCATTACCAGTTTTATAATATTCACCAAAAAATAATTCTACAGACTGCTCTGATGTATCAACCCTGTAGAAACTATTAAAAACCCAGAGACCAAATAACGCAATAAAGATCAATCCAAATCCACCGAAGCCAAGTCCTGCTCCACTGCCACCACCTTTTGGAGGATTATTCTTATTTTTGGCGCCACCTCTTCCACCCATTAGAACACGTAGCTGCTCTTGTCCTTTTCGGACTAAATCGTCTAAATCCGGGCCTTGACCACCATTAGACGGTGGTCGATCGCCTCCACCATTATTACCTGGACCGCGATTACCGCCGCCATTGCCCCAAGGGCCTCCTGTGCCATTACCAGCCATCTTTTCAAATTCCTCCTAAGAACTTGTATTTGTTTTGATACTATCTGACATTTTTAATCAAAATTTCAAGCCTCTAATTAAATATATCCTTTATAAAAAAGATATTAGCAAACAATTCATCTCGTAGGAGCACTCATTGTAACTAATTCCTCAGCTGCCGTTGGATGAATAGCCATTGTTTTGTCAAAATCTTCTTTTGTTGCACCCATTTTTATTGCAACACCTGCCAACTGTATCATTTCAGCAGCTGCATGGCCCACAATATGGCAGCCAAGTACTTTACGATTATCTTTTGCAACTATTAGCTTCATCAGCATTTGTTCGTCTCGGCCAGCCAAAATTACTTTCATTGGTCTAAACTTAGCAGAATAAACTTCAATTGGGCATTGCTTCAAAGCTTCCTCTTCTGTCAATCCAACTGTTCCAATTTCTGGTTGAGTGAAAACAGCCGTAGCAATGAGTTCGTGGTCAGGCATAGTTGGATTTGATTTAAAAACTGTCTCCACAAAAGCTGCCGCTTCAACAATAGCAACGGGTGTTAATTGAACTCTATTTGTAACGTCACCAATTGCATAAATATTATCAATATTTGTTCTTGAATACTCATCGACTATAATTTCTCCAACCGAACCCGTTTCAATGCCTAAATCCTCAAGTCCAATATTGCTAGTGTTTGGGACACGTCCAGTTGCATATAATATCTGATCAACGATTATTTCTTTATTTGATTTGTCTTTAACTAAATATCCATTTTCTATTTTTTTTATACTTTCGACATCATGCTTCAAGTTTAAATTAATTCCTTTATTTTGCATCTCATTAGAAACTAAACTTTGAACCTCTGCATCAAAACCACGTAAGATTTGGTTTCCCCTGTAGAATTGGGTGGTTGAAACACCTAGGCCATTTAAAATACATGCAAATTCACATGCAATATATCCACCACCAACAATTAAAATACTATTCGGCTTTTCTGAAAGGTCAAAAATTTCATTAGAAGTAATGACATGTTCATTTCCAATTACATTTGGGACAAATGGCCTACCACCAGTGGCTATAAGTATGTATTTTGCAGTAATTACTTCGCCTGATGTAAGAATAATTGTATTATTATTTTTTAAATGTGCTCGGGAATTATAATGCGTAACACTATTATTTGTTAAAATATTTGAATAAATGCTTTCAAGTCGGTTAATTTCTTTGTCTTTAGCCTGAATAAACTTTTTCCAATCAAATGAGTGCTTTCCTACTGACCATCCATATCCATTTGCATCATTGAAAATTTCAGAAAACTCAGAAGCATAAACCATCAGTTTTTTTGGCACACACCCACGAATAACGCATGTACCACCATAACGAAA
>FZLS01000231.1 GCA_900197625.1 Rhodobacteraceae bacterium Water-Bin34
ATGTATGAAATTATTAAACTAGACACCGAGATTACAAATAGGTGTAATGCCGCTTGTCCTCAGTGTCCACGTACTGGTACAAACACTGGAGGTCTGTCTGATATAATGGATAGATCTGGTATATACGATGTTCCGGTAGAATCATTTGACAAAATTTTGTGCTCTGCTGCTGGGCTAAACATCAATAAAGTTACTTATTGTGGAAACTATGGTGATCCTATCATGCATCCTAAAGCAATGGAGATCTTTGAAAAAGTTGCAGGATATGGCGTAAAATACCAAATCATTGATACAAATGGAGGAGTTCGTTCAACCAAATGGTGGAGTCAATTAGGTAAAATTCCTGGTATGCATGTAACCTTTGCCCTCGATGGACTTGAAGATACTAATCATCTGTACCGTGTAAAAACCAAATGGTCACGAATCATGGAAAACGTACAGGCATTTATAGAGGCTGGTGGAACAGCACACTGGATAATGATTGTCTTTAAACATAACGAACATCAAGTAGAAGAAGCTGAACAACTATCAAAAGAAATGGGATTTGAATCATTTAGCTATAAGTTAACTACACGAAATTTTAGTCCAGAGATACCTGGTAATCTAAAAGTTAACGACTATAAAAGAAAGAAAACTGATAAAATTATTCAAGCTGATATAGGCCTACCTAAGAATCCTAAGTTTCAGCCTTCTCTTTTAAAAGATGGACTCATAGAGAAACCAGTCAGTTGTATGGCTGAAAATACTAAACAGGTATATCTAACATCAGATAATAGAATTTTGCCTTGCTGTCATGTTCAGCCAACAATGTGGGAACGTAAGTTTAAACCAGAAGAACATCGAAAAGAACCAGAGTTTGCTGACTTTATAGAAAACGAAAAGGTAGCAACAGACCTAACTGATAATACATTTGATACTATAATAAAAAGCTATACTATAGTTTACCCTGAATTGAAGAATCAGTGGGATAAAAGAAATTTAAGTGTATGCAATAGAAAATGTGGGAGTAATTTTAAAAATGTTAAAGTACAATCTTCCTAAAATTATAGAAGAGCTTTCTCTTTTACCTGAGTATAATAATCAAATATATCTTCAGGGCAATACACCATTCATGGATCCTATTGAGCCAACAGTAGGACAAAACTATTTACATGTAGATAATAATGAATTACAATATGATCAGCCTTTGTTTGACATGCCATATATTAATGAGATTATGGAAGAGCATCAATTGGTTCGAACCCGTGTAATGAAAATGAAACCAAAAACTTGTTATTATTGGCATAACGATTCAACAAAGCGATTACATATTCCTATTGTAACACACGAACATTGCTTTCTTCTTGTTGATAATGAACGATTACATTTACCAGCAACCGGAGAAGCATATGTTGTTGATACAACAAAAATGCATACGGCATTAAACGCAAGTAAGATAGATCGTATTCATATAGTAGGTGCCTTTAGTGTATGATATACTTATTGTCTCTCTTCCGGAAATGGACAAAGACAAACCTTCACCTGCATTAGGTTTTTTAAAATCATATATTGAACAGAATGGGTTCAGTGTAAAAACTATTGATGGGAATCAAATAGAAGATATAGATCTTATACATCTTACTATATCACAGTTTCCAGCAAAGTACATAGGTATTTCAGTTTTTTCTTATGAGCAAAAAGATATTGCTTTAGAAATAGGATCCGAATATAACAATGTACTTTACGGTGGAAGTGGTGTACAATGTGATTGGCCACATGGTGATTACATTGTAGGCGAAGGTGAGTATGCACTACTAGAATACTTAAAAGGTAACAAAGATTATCCCGGTATTAATGGAAAGCCTCCACAGCAAATAGAGGATTTAAACGATCTACCTCCACCTGATTATACAGAAATTCATAATGAACACAACTATGAATCTGCCGTCATATCTGGCTCACGCGGGTGTGTACGTAATTGTACGTTTTGTGATGTCGCATCTATATGGCCAAAGTACCGATGGTGGGATGGAAAGACTGTAGCCGAGAATATGCATAAGCTTGCTGATCAGGGATTCAAGCGTATATCTTTTTCCGATTCTCTTGTCAATGGTTCTATGAAACACTTTAGGACACTGTGTGCTGAACTAGCTAAAATAGATCGTAAGCTCAAATGGAACGGTCAATTTATTATCCGTGCAAAGAATACATTTAAAGAATCCGACTTTGATAACCTAGCAAACTCCGGCTGTACTGGCCTGACCCTTGGTATAGAATCAGGTAATGAATCGGTACGGCATCATATGAGAAAGAAATTTACTAATGAGGATCTTGACTGGTTCGTAACAAATCTTGGTAAAAGAAAAATTAAGATGAAGTTCTTATTGATTGTTGGTTATCCTACTGAGACTGAAGAAGACTTTCAAGAGACACTTGATATGCTGCACAAATATAAAGAATACGCAAGTACTACAGAAGTATCTCCGCATATGATGTTAATAGATAAAGGTACACCACTTGACTATGATCATAGAGAATTATATGATGATTTTGGTTTTGAATGGTCTAATGAAAACTCAGACTACAAGGAAAGATATCGTAGGTTCTTAAAGATATTTGAAGTAGGTCAAAGTTTAGGTTATGGATTCAAGCAACATGC
>FZLS01000117.1 GCA_900197625.1 Rhodobacteraceae bacterium Water-Bin34
TGGATAGATTTACAGAATGACGTTACATCAAAAGATGTGAAACAATCTCAGGCAGAAGGTTTTAAATCTGTTGAACATTTAAAACGTTACACCACTCTCGGGATGGCCACTGATCAGGGGAAAACATCCAATATCTTAGGTCTTGCTGTTATGGCAGAAGCCACAGGTAAAACCATTCCAGAAACAGGCACTACTATATTCCGCCCACCTTATTCGCCTGTTGCAATTGGCGCATTTGGAGGTAGGGAGCGCGGTCAACACTTCCACCCAACACGCCTAACGCCAAGTCATAAGTGGGCAGACGAGCAAGGTGCAGAATTTGTTGAAGTTGGTAACTGGATGAGGGCACAATGGTTCCCAAAATCGGGTGATAAAACATGGCGTGATAGTGTTGACCGTGAGGTCATAAAAACTCGAAAATCAGTTGGTGTTTGCGATGTATCAACACTTGGAAAAATTGACATTAAAGGTAAAGACGCCGCTGAATTCTTAAATAAAATCTATTCAAATCCATTTGCCAAAGTTCCTGTTGGCAGAGTGAGATATGGCCTGATGTTACGCGAAGATGGTATTTGTTATGATGATGGCACTACAGCTCGCTTAGCCGAAGATCATTTTGTAATGACGACGACTACAGCTAATGCAGTTTTAGTTTACAGAAATATGGAATTCGCTCGCCAGTGTTTATTTCCTGACCTTGATGTTCATCTTATTTCCACAACAGACCAGTGGGCGCAATTTGCAATTGCTGGGCCAAATAGCCGAGCTGTTTTGTCTAAAATAATAGACAAAGTCGATATGTCCAATGACGGGTTTCCGTTTATGGCATGCTCTGATGTTACTGTTTGTGGTGGTACACCTGGGCGATTATTCCGCATAAGCTTCTCAGGAGAGCTAGCATACGAAGTAGCCGTTCCAGCAAGATATGGCGATGCATTAATTCGTGAAATTATGATAGCCGGTGAAGAGTTTGATATTACGCCATATGGCACGGAAGCCTTAGGCGTAATGCGCATAGAAAAAGGGCACGTCACTGGTGCCGAACTAAATGGTCAAATGACGGCATTTAACGTAAATATGAATAATATGATTTCGCAAAAGAAGGACAGTATTGGATCTGTACTTTCTCGTAGGGAAGTCATGGTTGCAGACGACCAAGTTCGCCTAGTGGGTGTGAAAACTGTTGAGAAATCTGATAGCTTATCATCAGGTGCACACTTTCTCGCAAAGAACGACAAGCCTACTACAAAAAATGATCAAGGATGGATAACATCCGTATGTTATTCACCACATTTTGAGCAACATATAGGCCTAGGATTTCTTGAGCGTGGTCATGAACGCCACGGTGAAATCATTAGAGCATGGGATGGTGTGAGGGGAACAGACATACTTGTAGAAATTGTATCCTCGCATATGTATGATCCAGAAGGAGGGCTACAACGTGGCTAAACTATCAGCAACTAGCTCCTTAGATGGATATGACAAAGAAATTGGGACCATTCGCTTGCGAGAGATTTCAAATCAAAGTCTCATTGCAATGGCTATTCCTCTAGGTGAAGAGACAAAATTTAAAAATAGCATCAAGAATATATTTGGACTAAAAATACCTTCACCTAATAAGTCTGTCAAAAATAAAGATACACGTATTTTTTCTACTCAGCCTGACCAAATATTTGTTTTAACAAAAAGAACAGACGATCCTGAAAAATCGATGGCAATTGAAATTGGTAAAAGTGCTTATATTACTGACCAAACGGATGCCTGGGTTATTTTAGAAATAAGTGGATCATCATCACGTGAAGCATTAGAGCGCATTTGTCAGTTGGATTTAGACAAAGAAATTTTCCAATTAGATAGTATGGCTCGAACAAGCATGGAACATATGTCTGCAATAATTATCAGAAAAGCCGACGACACATTTTATTTAATGTCAGCAAGTTCATCAGCTAAATCATTTCTACATGCCGTAGAGTTATCTGCTCAACACGTATCTTAATTTTAGGGTATGGATAAAAAAAGGCGCAACTTTAAAATTGCGCCTTTTAAAATTAATTAACTAAAATAATTATCCACGCTTGCCGTAATATAATCCAACAACGTGTTCCGCTTCAGCAAAGAAAAGCCAACGCGACGCAAATACTCCAATTACATGTGACAGAACTGCGATAATTGCTTTAATGCCATGCTGTGCTCCCATTCCAATCATTGCAACTGGGATCACAACCATCAAAACGATAGCTAGCAATCTTAATTTTGTAGCGTGCTTGCGTCCAATCACATAAACCATTTCTTTTAATAAATAGTTAGTTCCAGTGTGTGGTGGCTCAAACATTCTAACTTTACCAATATTACCCAAGCCTGTGGCAGTTTCAATTGTAGAGCCACTTCTTGCAAACCGCCCATCACTTGAGAACCATGCAAATATTTGGATTAACCCAACAACGACAAAGCCATACATTGCAACAGTTACTTGACCAGTCATTAGAGCCCCACCAGATATTGATAGACTTACAAATAAAATTGGTGTCGACCAGTGGTTCCAACGTGGAACTGTTTTTAACTGAGCGTAGATCATTGAAGTCGTGAATACTGTGACAATTGACAGTATGGCGCCAATTATCCCGATTGCCACCCAATGTGTTTCAAAGAATATCGCACCAATTGCATAGAGACCCATGATCATTAATGCGGCAATTGCACAACAACCTTCACGGCTAAGCCAACTTGTTTTCCATTGACTAAAAGCCTTAAGAGAATTCTTTGGATTACCTAAGTGAAATGTAGCTGATAATAATCCACCGACGGCTAAGGCGTAAGCTACAAAGAAAAATACAAATGCAAACAAGCCTGTCATTGGCGGTTTGCCAATTCCTAACCATGCTAACATGCCAAAACCAAGGCCAGACAAAACTGAGAAAAGAATTACGGATGGTGCTGGATGCATTAGATTTTCTCCAAAGTACGATCAAGCCATCCAAGAAAGCCAGAAGTTTCAGTCGCTACAGGCGCCAATAATGGGGCCAAGATATCAATTTCATTCCCCTGATCTTTCGGACGGGGTGGTAAATATTTATTTACTGGTTTAGTTCCAAGTTCTGGCATCAAATCCATTCCGCCACGTTCTTCAACTAATTTTGATACATCACTATCAGCATCACCCAAGTCGCCAAAATGACGTGCGCCAGCTGGACATGTTCGCACACATGCAGGTTCACGATCTTCTTCAGGTAAATTTTCATTATAAATTCTATCAACACAAAGCGTGCATTTTTTCATTACGCCAGCTGCTTGATCTAGTTCGCGGGCACCGTATGGACATGCCCATGCACAAAGACCACATCCAATACACGCGTCTTCATTTACAAGAACGATACCATCCTCAGCGCGTTTATAACTCGCACCAGTTGGGCAAACAGTGACACACGGTGCATCTTCACAGTGGAGGCATGACTTTGGAAAGTGTATGGTTTGCGCTGCACCCTGTTCAGGTTGAACTTCATAAGAATGTACACGGTTTAAAAAAGTACCTGACGGATTTTCACCATAAGCATCTTGGTCAGATAATGGCGCACCATAATTTTCTGTGTTCCAACCTTTACAAGACACGACACAGGCATGACAGCCAACGCATGTATCAAGGTCGATTACTAGACCCAACTTCACATCAGATTTAGGGGGTAATGCGGTCATGCTCCTACCTTCCATGTTAGATTTTTAGGGCCTTTACCAACTGGTGATTTTTGTGCCGGTATATTTGGTTTGCTTTCAGCGGGTGCTTCAACTTTTTCAATCGCAACTTTCAAATCAAACCACGCAGCCTGCCCAGTAATAGGATCAGAGTTTGCCCAACGCATACCATCACCTTTTGCAGGCATTAACTCATGAATTATGTGATTTAAGAGAAACCCTTTCGTTGCCTCTGGTGCCTTCTCGTCTAAAGCCCAAGCGCCTTTTCGTTTACCAATGGCATTCCAAGTCCAAATGGTATTTTCATTTAATGCGGCTTGATGAGCCACTGGCACAGTAATTTCACCATGTGGTGAAGACACCTTTGCCCAATCACCATCTTTAAAGTCATTTTGTTCCCAAATTTTTGTTGGGACATAGAGTGGGTTAACACCGTGGATTTGTCTCAACCATGCATTTTGTGTTCCCCATGAATGATACATTGCCATAGGGCGTTGAGTAAGCGCATGAATTGGATAATCTTTGTCCGTTGAATTATTCCAAACAGGTAGAGGGTTCATTGTCTCTCGAACTCTCTCACGTAAGTGTTCTGGAGGTTGCCGATCACCGTGACCTTCCGCAGCTAATTGGAATTTACGCATAGGCTCTACATAAAGCTGGAAAAGATATGGTGAAGGCGCATCAAATAAACCCATCTTAACTGCCCATTCTTGGTATGCCATATTCCAAGGTTTGTAATAAGATGCATCTTCATTAATATGTTCAACGAAGAAACCGCCATTCTCAATATACTTATCAAGTTGATCTGGGTTTACATCACCCCGCCCGGACTCTGAACCGTCACCACGGAAACCAGCCAGCGGTCCAATCCCAGGCTTTCTCTCATGATTAACAATATAATCAGCATAATCAGCAAATTTTTGGGATCCATCTTCATTTGTAAAGTTTGGCAATCCAAGTCGCGCACCCAAATCGCATAAAACTGATTGGAAACCACGCACGTCTCGGTCGGGCTCAATTACAGGCCAGCGAATGGCGTCCGCAGCACCATCAGCCTCACAAATTGGGCGATCTAATAATGAAATACAGTCATGACGCTCAAGGTAAGTTGCATCAGGTAAGACAAGATCTGCATATGATACCATTTCAGATGAATAGGCATCCGAGTAAATTATATTTGGAATGACGTAGTCGCCATTTTCGTCTTTATCTGTGAGCATCTTCATCACACCACTGGTATTCATAGAAGAGTTCCAAGACATATTTGCCATATACATAAATAATGTATCTATTTTATATGGATCACCAGCATGAGCATTAGATATAACCATATGCATCAACCCATGTGATGACATTGGGTTTTCCCAAGTAAATGCCTTATCAATTCTTGCGGCTGTCCCGTCTGCCTTCAAGGCGAGATCCTCTGGACCGTGTGTAAATCCTAAGTGGGGACCATCAAGTGGTTGATTTGGTGCATAACCGTAATGAGGCTTAGGATGAATTTCAGATGACTTTGGGTATGGTGGTTTAAATCTAAATCCACCTGGCACTTCCACACTGCCCAAAATAATCTGTAGTATGTGCAAGGCACGACATGTTTGGAAACCGTTTGCATGTGCAGAAATTCCACGCATTGCATGGAAAGACACAGGGCGACCTGTCATTTCTTTATGCTTCTCACCACGAAAATCAGTCCACTCGATAGGCAGAGTAATTTCTTGCTCAAATGCAACATGCGCCAATTCTGCAGCAAGACGTCTGATTGTTTCTTCTGAAACTCCACATTGCTCAGCAACATTTGCCGCGTCATGCTCTGGTGACATGTATGTCTCAGCCATTTTGTGAAATACTGTTGTGTGCGTTATTCCAGCTTGTCGAACTGAGCCATTTAAATCTGGTTTCACACCTTTTTTATCAAAGGCTACTTTCTTCCCAGAATTTAAATCAATCACTAGCGGTTTGTTATCTTTATCACGAAGAAACAATCCATAACTCTCACTTGCAGGATCACTGTCGAGCAGAACTGGCGCGTTTGTGTATTGAGCTAGGTAGTGAAGGTCAATCTTGCCGGCCTTCATTAATTCGTGAATGAGCGCTGTTATAAATAATCCATCAGTTCCAGGAGTAATACCAACCCACTCATCTGCGACTGCATTGTACCCCGTTCGAATTGGGTTTACGCCAACAACCTTAGCGCCACGTTTCTTTAATTTTCCTAAACCCATCTTAATGGGGTTACTGTCATGATCCTCAGCCACACCGAAGAGCATAAACATTTTGGTATGATCCCAATCAGGCTGTCCAAATTCCCAAAATGCACCCCCCATTGTGTAGATACCAGCCGCAGCCATATTCACGGAACAAAAGCCACCGTGTGCTGCGTAATTTGGAGTCCCAAATCCTTGCGCCCAGAAGCTTGTGAATGATTGGGACTGATCTCGACCAGTAAAAAATGCCAATTTAGATGGATCATCTGCACGTACTTTTGCAAGTCGGCTCGATGCTATCTCTAATGCTTCATCCCAGCTGATTTCTTCAAACTCACCAGAGCCCCGCTCTCCAACACGCTTTAGAGGGGAGCGAAGACGTGACGGTGCGTTGACCTGCATGATACCTGCGGATCCCTTTGCACATAAGACACCCTTATTTACTGGATGATCACGATTGCCCTCGATGTAAGCAACTTTCCCCTCCTTCATATGCACATTTATGCCACAACGACAGGCACACATGTAACAAGTAGTTTTTCTAATCTCGTCAGATACTTTGGGAGAAGTGTCTATTACAGGTTGGGTATGATTCATTTTGCCTCCTAAACGTACCCCTGAATAGGATAACATTCTCATCAAAACAATTACTATTTAAATAATAGAAAGTAGTCTTCGAGAAAGCCGACAGTAAAGGCATTTTTACGACACTATGTCGTTTTAAAACAACCTTACACCGAGTGGCACATTGCTATCAGGAGAAATTAAAACCACTGCACCATCTTCATCTGGTACACCTAAAACTAAAACTTCGGACTTGACTGGACCAATTTGTCTAGGTGGGAAATTAACGACTGCCATCACACGTTTTCCCACTAATTCTGCGAGATTATAATGTACCGTAATTTGTGCTGAAGATTTCTTCTCACCAATTTCATTACCAAAATTCACCCAGAGTTTATATGCGGGTTTTCTTGCTTCAGGAAACGGCTCAGCTCGGGTAATTTCTCCAACGCGGATATCAACAGCCATAAAATCATCAAATGAAATTTCACTCATGGCTTACCCAATTCCTTACTACGATTGGCCGCGGCGCTGACGCCCTCTGACAAAACCTTCGGGAAGCCAGTTTCTTTATTCAT
>FZLS01000127.1 GCA_900197625.1 Rhodobacteraceae bacterium Water-Bin34
GCAGCTTCTTCATTTGAGCCAATAGCGTATGTATGTTTTCCATAAACAGTGTAGCGCATAATCAAATGAAAAATTACAGCCAAAGACAAAAACCAGACTACTGGCATCATTCCATCTCCAATTGCTTTATATTGGTCAGTTGGGAACGAAATTGGATTTCCAGAAGACCACCAAAGCGCAATACCGCGACATATTAGAAACATGCCAAGTGTAGCAATGAATGGAGGTATTTTGAAAATTGCGATAAATGTTCCGTTTACAGCACCAATAAACGCGCCAAATAATAAGCCAATAACTATTGGAATTATAACAGGAAGATCCATCGCCCAAGTACCGAAAAGTGCTTTTGGATTAGCATATCCATTAACAAGCTCAGTTTGACCAAAACTCATAGCAATCATTGCAGTAGCAGCAACTAACGGCCCAGAACTTAAATCAATACCAGCTGTTATAATTACTTGTGAAACCCCAAGTGCGATAATTCCAATAATCGCAACTTGTAAAATAATAATCTTGAGGCGTGCCTCATTAAAAATTGAATCAAAGCGATCCCGAGAGTCGAACAAAAAACTCTGATCTTTCATGTAAGGTAGGATTTGCCCTAAAGCTTCAAAAATAACTATAATAATTATCAATGCGAGCAAAACATTTAGTTCGCTTGGCCAAGATCGTTTAGTCTTGTCGAAGGTTAATCCGCCAGTGCCTTGGCTTGTATCTGACATAGATGAGGCTCCCTCTTGCACGTTTTATATAAATTCAAGGCGGCACAATTAGTGCCGCCCCAAAGTTTCAACTTTCTAAAGAAAGCTTAGTTTTTATCAAGGAAGTCACCCATGTTGTCTGGAGTAACCAAAACGAATGGGATGTATACTTTCTTATCAACTTTTTCACCCGCAATAATACGAAGTGCTGTATCGATTGAACCTGTACCCTGACCAACAGAGTCCTGGAATACTGTTACATCATAATCACCTGCTGCCATTGCTAATAATGCGTCTTGAGATGCATCAACACCACCAACTTGTACATCAGCCATGTCCATTCCAGCAGCTTTCATTGCCTGGATAGCACCAATTGCCATTTCGTCATTATTCGCAAGAACAAAATCAAATGGCTCACCTGAAGACATCCAGTTAGTCATAAGGTCTTGTGCTTCATCGCGTGACCAGTTTGCTGTTTGTTCGTCAATGATGGTCATGAAGTTACACATATCCATACCAATAACGTCATGTACATCTTTCGAACGCTGAACAGCAGCTTGGTTAGATAATTGACCATTCATCAAATATCCAGTTGCACCACCTGCTTTACCAGCTGCACGCAAATTTTTACAAATTTCAAATCCAGAAAGCGTACCAGATTCAATTTCATTTGATGCAACAAAGGCTTGAGTAGCAGGTAAAACGTCTACGTTATCAGGCTCACGGTTAACATATACAAGCGGTGTATCACCAGCAGCTGCAGAAACCGCTGCTCCAGCAGATGTATCAACGATGTTAACGATTATAGCATCTACACCAGATGCAACGAAGTTTTTAACTTGGTCAATTTGCTTTGCAAGATCATCAGTCGCGTCTTCTTGTTGATATGTTAAACCATCAATAGTTCCAGCATACTCAACCATTCCAGTACGCAGTACTGTTAGCCAGTTATCGTCAAATCGTGAGAATGTAGCTCCGATTTCTTGAGCTGCAGCTGATGAAGCCATTACAGCAACTAAGCCACCAGCTATTAGTGTCTTTTTCATAATCTTCCTCCCAAAATGTGCCCGGTACACAGGTTATATTTCCGGGGCCTTATGTAAGGCTAAGTGAATAATCACTTTAAAGAATTTCTTCAAAACAATTACAAATTCGCTAAACCAAGTAAAATATTTCAATTAAATAATTAGATGTGAACCTGATTCGTTGTAGATTTTAGCCAAGTTCTCAAGTTTTGCAACCGGTTGCATTATTTTCTTGCAACCGGTTGCAAATTAGTTAAATAATGAACGTGAAAAATTATGAATCATATTAAGAGGTAAAAATGCAACAATATTTATCTATAGACGATTGTAATCTAGCAGAATTTTCTAAAAGCTTAGATCGAGAATTACAGCAAAACGAAGTGCCACTCTCACATGATATTATAAATAATGTTCCCGTTTATGATGTATCAAAAATAAATTTTTTGTCTGATACCAAATCTTTACGTGCAGAATGGGCAAATGTACTGCACAAATCTGCAGGCGTTATCGTTTTAAAAAATGCTTATCCAGACACTTCGTTTATAGACATTGCAACGGCAGTATATGAAAAAATTATAGCAGATGAAAAAGCGGCAAGCGGAGACAAAGCAGATCATTTTGCAGCTTCAGGTGCAAATGATAGAATTTGGAACTCAGCGCAGAAACTCTGTGAGTATGACCCAGAAACTTTTGCAAATTATTTTAGTAATCTTGCGGTAGATACAGCTTGTAAAGCCTGGTTAGGTCCAAATTATCAAATGACTGCTCAAATCAATCTAGTTCGTCCAAGTGGAGCAGCTCAAAGTCCACATCGAGATTACCACCTTGGCTTTCAAACTAAAGAAATCGCCGAGACTTATCCTGCTCATGTTCATGACTTATCTCCAGTACTTACATTACAAGGCGCAATAGCTCACGTTGATATGCCAATTGAAAGTGGTCCGACAAAACTTTTACCATTTAGCCAAATATATAGGCATGGCTATCTAGCTTTTAGTCAGCCTGACTTTCGTGAATACTTTGAAAATAATTACATTCAAATACCACTCAATAAAGGTGATGTATTATTTTTCAATCCAGCACTTTATCATGCTGGCGGCGCAAATATTAGCCAAAACATACACAGAATGGCAAACCTTCTTCAAGTTTCTTCAGCCTTTGGTAGAGCCATGGAAAGTTTGAACCGGTCAGAAATGACCAGAAGGCTGTATCCAGTTTTATCTGCAAATAAGCATAATCTTAATGACGCAGAAATAAACTCAGCTATATCTTCATGTTCTGAGGGATATTCATTTCCAACAAATCTTGACACTGCACCTCCACTCGATGGCTTAGCACCTGAAACTCAAGCCAATCTTTTCAGGCGAGCACTAAGAGAAAAAATGTCTGTAACAGATTTTGAAGAAGCATTGCTTTTGCATAATGAAAATAAAAAAGCGTAAATATTCTTTACTACAAGCTTACAACAAACTTTGCTCCACCCAGCTTAGAGGTCTCTACATGAATTTTGCCTCCGTGGGCTTCAACTATTTCACGGCACATAAAAAGGCCTAGGCCAGAACTATTTTTGACTACCGAATGGCCACTTCGTGAAGTGAAAAATCTTTCAAAGATTAGTTCTTTCATATTATTAGGGATACCAGGCCCACTATCTTCAACAATCAAAATCAATTGCTTTCGCCACCGCTTACTAAGAGATATATTTATAGTGCCACGCGGATGACTAAAACTAATTGCATTCTCAATAAGGTTTATTAAAATTTGAGCAATTCTATCTGGTAAGCCATTAAAATTGATATTCTTTTGTAACGATAAATTAATTTCAACTTTAGAGTTTTTTATTTCATCAATATAATGGGTAGCAATATCATTAACTATATTACTTATATCAAACTTTTCGCGTTTTTTAGCTACAATTTCATGATCAACAATTGCTGCCTCTGATATATCAGAAACTAATTTATTCATTCTTAAAGCTTGATTTTTAATTTTTAATAACGCTGAATTTTTATTAATATTTTCATTTTCTAGATTATTTTCAACATGCGCAATAATAGATGCTATTGGGTTTTTTAGTTCATGCGATACGTCGGCAGCAAACTGTTCTTTGTCTTTAAAAAGACGGATAATTTGCTTTGTTAATTTGATCAAGTTGTTATGAAGTAATCCAATTTCATCTTTTCTTGAAGCAAGTTTTGCAACTGACATATTCGTCATTTGTTCAGCCATATCAGATGGCGTTAACTTTCTATTCAGTCTCTTAGATAAACGCCTCAGTGGAAATGCTATTGAAAATGCTAAAGCTAAGCCAAAAACCAAAGTAATAAGACTTATACCAATTAAAAACTGCACCCTAAGGGAATTTCTACTAAAATATGCATTTTTTAAATCATAATCTTCCCATACCTCAACAAGCGCTACAGTTTTTCGATCAACCTTAATTGGCGCCAGTACACGAATATCATAAGTATTTTCACCAGATTTAATAACATGATATTGAGGATTAAATTTAGATCTTTTTGGCACAATAGGCGCAGTAACAACTCTAGTATCACTTAATTTTCTATAATATGAAAATAATGCGCCCATTATATCCCAAGTATACCATTTATTCTTCTGGCCTTGGCTTCCAATGGCGTCTAAAGGAGTTACTGCAATTGGTGAGCGTCTAATAGGGCGCGTACCATTATAATATACAAAATCCCTCCCTATTTCTGTCTTGTCCTCATACCGATAAATTTTAATTTTATGGATTGGTAATAGCTGAGGATCATCAAAAAGATCGTACATGTCTAGCATGAGCTGAAAATCAGTTGCTTTGCTGTTTTTAAAAGTAGGTCTTGCAATTTTACTCATAAATGAAGCTTTTAACTGCAAGTCATTTTTTTTGTTTAAAATATCATTTCTTACAAAGTCATCAGAACTAAAAAAAAACAACCAAAGCGCAATCAAAAACATTAGTAAAAGACCAAATATTTTTGTTAAAATACTATGCACAAACTTAAGCTTTCAACTTATATCCTAAGCCATGGACTGTTAAAATAATGTCACATGATTTATCAATATTTTCAAATTTTCTTCGTATGTTCCTTACATGGCTATCAATCGTTCTATCACTTACATAAATATTATCTTGATATGCAGCGTCCATAAGCTGTTCGCGTTTTTTTACTGCACCAGGCCTATTTGCCAAACTTATTAAAAGCATACATTCAGTTACCGTTAAATTAACAATTTGATTTTTCCAAGTTACTAGGTGTCTATCAATATCAATTTCAAGGTTATTAATAATAATTGGCTTATGTGCACTAGGTATTTCAACTGTATGACGTTTTAGGACAGATTTGATCCGAAATAACAATAAATGCTTACTAAAAGGTTTAGCAACAAAATCATCTGCACCCAAAGTAAATCCAATTATTTGATCTTGTTCATCTGATTTAGAAGATAAGAATATTACTGGAAGACTTTGGTTTTTTATCCTTGCTTGTGTCAGCAATTCATAGCCATTCATTTCTGGCATTTTAATATCAAATATTGCTATATCTACATTATTCTTATTCAAAAACTCCAAAGCCCTTTGTGGATTCAAAAAAGATGTAACATGATAACCTTCACTAGAAAGCATTTCTTTTAGTGGGTCTAATATTTCTTTTTCATCGTCAACGATTAAAATATGTGGCATATAAACTCCTCTCCTAATGAGCACTCACATATATTTTTTTATGTAACAAGAGTATTTAATTAGCCTGCACAAAATATTCACATACTTTCATAGGGTTTGCAAATATTCCCAATCTGCACTGCATATTGATTAGTTATCAACCTCTCACAGGGCAGAACACCTGAAGAGCAAACACCTCGTAGCTCCCCTAGCAGTGTTACCTCCTGGCATTGTTAGGGTCTCAAATTAGGAATGATAGATGATAAATTTTATATATATAATACCAATCATAATATTTAGTATTGCATTTATACTTAGGGTGATGATGTACCGATGAAAATTTTCTTAAAACGTTATTTTGTGTGGGCATTGTTCAAATATCCCAGTTTTTTAAAAATCAATATAGATTTTAATGATAGTGGACACTGGCCATGGGAAACACATTCTTCAGAGTTTCAATCTAAAAATGTTCAGTCAGAAAATAATTTTAATGTGCGTGGTATTTTGAAATGATACAGATTATCACAATTATAGCAGTCGGCACACTTTGGGCTGCCTCACTAGCAGTTGTAGTATTTGAAATAATAATACCAAGCAGAACAATAGATTCTACTTACGAAGTACATCACCTAACTCAAGGTTTATCTGAAAAAGATATAAACTCATAATTTGTTATGTGATGATTGAAAATAATACAACCATCACAAATTAATCAAATATTCTTATCGCGAAACACTATTTTTTGTTGTGCGATATGCATAAACATTTGTATTACTAATTTTATATAGTTCACCTTGTTGTGCATGTATAAATTTTTGATTTTTATTTCCCACTTTGTAATTCAAAGCATTACTTTGTACCTGATTTTGTTTGATCTTCGAGCTTTTGGCTTCTTCTGGCATCACACCAGCTAATGTTGAATTAGCTACCAAGCTTAAAACACAAATTGATAAAAAATATTTCACAGTAATCTCCATTTTGGTCATTCAAAAAGCTCTCTGGTGGCGCTTGACCATGAAAAATCCACCAGAGAGAAGTTATAAAT
>FZLS01000270.1 GCA_900197625.1 Rhodobacteraceae bacterium Water-Bin34
ATCCCAATTTGCATTTGGGTATTTCGTGTTTTGCATTTTATCCCTTCCTCAATTTATCGGACATGGCGGACATGTCCTACATTTGTCTTGTCCTGTCTCGGACATGGCGGACATGTCTCTCTAATGTCCTGTCGTGTCCGTTAGACAAAACCTCAATCAGTTCTGTCTAACGCCGTGATTAATTTAAAATGGTATTTCGTCTTCCAGATCATTTGACTGAGCTGGTTGCGCTGGTGGCAATCCAAATGGGTCTTGCTCTACACCATTAATCTGCGCCGCACCACCTGAGTATCCGCCAGCAACCTCAGTGAATGGATCTTCACTTTCCTGCTTCTCTGCCAGCTCTAGCACTTGCACTGCGCGTAATCTGAGCGACACACCATTTATTGTGCCTGTATTGTATGGCACAACTGTCACTGCAATATTTACAGTTGACCCAGATGTCAGCTCAAATCCATCTGGCAATTTCTTGCGTGATGCATCAACCTGACGTGGTGGGTTTGTAGCCTCGCCAGAGTATGCACCCTTGAGCTTCGCCTTGCCAATCCAATCGCCCTGCTTTGCATCATCACGTTTGTATGGCAAACTCAATGGTTGCTCAGGCCACTTGCGCTTGCTTGTTTCTAACGCCGCCGCATTTTTATATGCCTGCATACAGATCGTGTTCAGCTCCTTACACTGCTCACCTGTCAAATTAAATGACATCTCGTAAGCCGCGCCCTCATCTTTTGGGTCACACTTCACTGATTTGTAATCTTCCTGATCAAATCTGTATGTAGAATTTAGTCTTGGATATAGCGCCTTCACGCCAGAAATAATGTGTTGCATTTTACAACTCCTTTTAGGTTATGCGTAGTACCCCTACGCTGGGATTTTTATAAGCCGTGATCTTCATCAAGGTAAGCTGGAAGACTAATCGTATCCAGCTCAGGCCATCCAGTGTCATAAGTGTTTGTATCTTGTGCCACTTTAATTTTATGCAGTGTCTTAAACATTTCATCTTCAGCATACTTGTTATATTTATCTGACATCTCATAGCAAGCCGTAGCATAACTGTTTTTCTCAGTTGCAATAAATATAAAATTTGTAGTCGGGTAGCCGCACAACTTCAAAACATACCGATAGAAACATGCCTGCAAATCATAGCGGTAATTTCTCACGGCCTTATCAAAACCACGATAGGATGCATCCAAGCATGACTTTAGATCTATCACTATGCCAGCCTCTTTTAACAACCCATCCGGCCTGCACTTCAGCTCGACGCCTGTTTCTGGACACGTTGCTATAAAACTATATTCAGCCAGCAGATCTTCATTAGTTAATAAGTTTCTCGCCATTTTATTTTGCAGGCAACCATCAACCATTTTTTGACACTGCTCGTATTCACCCTCTGGCAATAGGATCTCATCGTCACCTAGAAAATTTTCCTGATCTTTCCAAGCCTTACTGC
>FZLS01000128.1 GCA_900197625.1 Rhodobacteraceae bacterium Water-Bin34
TTTGCTAAATTTCGGGCAGCTTCAATAACTGCCATCTGCATGCCTAAACAAATACCTAGATATGGTATTTTATTTTCGCGAGCATATCTTGCTGCTTTAATTTTACCTTCAGTTCCCCGTTCTCCAAAGCCACCTGGAACTAATACAGCGTGGAAGCCTGATAGTGTATCTGTTACATTGTCAGCTTCTTCAAATATTTCTGCATCAATCCATTCAAGGTTTACTTTTACGCGGTTAAACATCCCACCATGTGTTAATGCTTCGGAAATAGACTTATAAGCATCTTCTAATTGTGTGTATTTTCCTACAACTGCTACTTTTACTTCACCATCAGGTTTATGCATGCGATCAGATACATCTTCCCAAATTGAAAGATTAGGCTCTGGAGATGTTTCTAATATTCCGAATGCTTCCAAAACTGCTCTATCCATTCCAGCATTGTGGTAAGCCAAAGGAGCATCATAGATTGTTTTTAAATCATATGCCGGTATGACTGCATCAGGCCGAACGTTACAAAATAATGCTAATTTTGCTTTTTCTTTTTCAGGAATCTCTTTGTCTGATCGACAGACTAATATATCTGGTGTTATACCGATTGATCGCAATTCTTTGACTGAATGCTGAGTTGGTTTTGTTTTTAATTCACCTGATGCCCCAAGAAATGGCAGCAAAGTTAGATGCATAAATATGCATTGTCCCCGAGGTTTATCTTGGGAGAACTGTCTTATTGACTCGAAAAAAGGCAAGCCTTCAATATCCCCAACAGTTCCACCAATTTCACATAACATAAAATCAACTTCATCATCACCAATATCTATAAAATCTTTAATTTCATTGGTTACATGAGGAATAACTTGGATTGTCTTTCCCAGATAATCACCTCTGCGTTCCTTTTCCAGAACAGTTGTATAGACACGTCCTGATGAAATTGAGTCAGTTTGGCGGGCTGCAACGCCAGTAAAGCGCTCGTAATGGCCTAAATCAAGATCGGTTTCTGCGCCATCATCCGTTACAAAGACCTCACCGTGCTCAAATGGAGACATTGTGCCTGGATCAACATTTAAGTATGGGTCCAGTTTTCTTAGGCGAACTGAATATCCCCTAGCTTGTAATAATGCTCCAAGAGCGGCTGATGCTAAACCTTTTCCTAATGAGGAAACTACACCACCTGTTATAAATATATACCGTGCCATGGTGTTAAATCTCCCGTGATTATTATTATTTAATAATGAATTACAGGCTAAAAAACACTGTACTCACGGGATTTGATAAATACGAGATTTCTGTGATTCTGGCAAGGATAAACATGATAATTTTAATTATATTATCGTAATTTGATTAATATTAAACAAAGCTAAATATCAAACGCTCAAATTGAAATGTATCTAAGCGTTTAATATAATTATGTTTTTATTCTGCTTTTGGTGGTAAAGCTGGTTCGTCAGATGCAGATGGTGGTAATAAATTACCTTCCAGTGACTTTGGTAATTCTAAAGTCTCTGACTCCGGTGCAGTAAACCCATCCGTAACAGAACTCCCAACTGAATTTTGGGCTGCTATAATTGTCAAAGTAATCGAAGTAATTAAAAAGGCGACGGCAACTATCCATGTTACTTTAGCAAGCGGGGCTGCTTTAGGGCGACCGCCACCACTATTATTTCCTCCACCACCAATGCCTAGTCCACCACCCTCAGAGCGTTGAAGTAAAACTATACCTATCAATGAAACTGAAAGTATTAAATGAATAACAAGTACAACGTTTTGCATAATTAAAGCCTATATGTTCAAAATAACTTGTCGCTTTTTAGGGTAAAGGATAGGGGCTGTCGATGGGTTATTTTATTGATGTGCACACAGATACTCACCAAGATTATGATTGTAGCGACAAATTGGGTATTTCATGCTGGGATTTGGCTCTGTATAGAGAGAATAAGATTCTAGTAAAAGAAAGAGAACCTTATGGCTAATGTCGTTGTCGTTGGTGCCCAGTGGGGTGACGAAGGTAAAGGTAAAATTGTAGACTGGCTATCTGAACGAGCAGATATTATTGCACGCTTCCAAGGGGGCCATAATGCAGGCCATACTTTAGTTATTGATTCTAAAGTGTATAAACTTCATGCATTACCATCTGGTGTTGTTCGTGGAGGCAAATTATCTGTTATAGGTAATGGCGTTGTTCTAGATCCATGGCACTTATTAGATGAGATCAAAACAATTGAATCGCAAGGAATTTCAATCAATCCTGAAAACCTTATGATTGCCGAGAATACACCTTTAATATTACCTCTTCATGGTGAACTAGACAGATTGCGTGAAGAAGCCGCAAGCAAGGGGACTAAAATTGGCACTACTGGACGTGGGATTGGACCTGCTTATGAAGATAAAGTTGGTAGGCGCGCGATCAGAGTTGCTGACTTAGCTGATATAGCAACGCTCGAAGCACGTATTGACCGTGCATTACAGCATCATAACCCACTCAGAAAAGGCTTAGGATATGATGAAATAGATCGCGATAAACTATTAACAGATCTTAAAGAAATTGCTCCAAAAATTCTTCCTTATGCAGCGCCTGTATGGAAAGTTTTAAATGAAAAAAGAAAATCAGGAAAAAGAATTTTATTTGAGGGCGCCCAAGGTGCACTATTAGATATCGATTTTGGAACATATCCTTTTGTAACCTCATCAAATGTAATTTCTGGCCAAGCTGCAACCGGTGTTGGTCTTGGCCCAACTGCTATAGATTATGTTCTTGGTATTGTTAAAGCTTATACGACACGTGTTGGAGAAGGCCCGTTTCCATCAGAATTAGATGATGATGATGGACAAAGATTAGGCGAAAGGGGGCATGAGTTTGGTACCACAACTGGAAGAAAACGCCGATGTGGTTGGTTTGATGCTGCTTTGCTAAGACAAACTTGTGCCACATCTGGCATTACTGGAATTTGCCTTACAAAATTAGATGTCCTTGATGGGTTTGAAACATTAAAGATATGCGTTGCATATGAACTTGATGGCGTAAGACTAGATTATTTACCTACAGCAGCTGAAGATCAATCAAGATGTGTTCCTATTTATGAAAATATGCCTGGATGGTCAGAAAGCACGGAGGGCGCTCGGTCATGGAATGACTTGCCTGCTGCAGCAATAAAGTATGTTCGCAGGGTCGAGGAATTAATTGATTGTCCAGTCGCCTTAGTTTCAACAAGCCCAGAACGTGAAGATACGATTCTGGTCACAGACCCGTTTGCAGACTAATGGCATTATCATACAAAGCAAAAAGACGTTGGTCTTTAATTATTCTACTAATAGGGCTGCCAGTCTATATTATACTATGTGTAGTACTGACTAATTTGCTCCCACGTCCTAACATAATTTTAGAATTTATAATTTATGTTGCCCTAGGAATTATATGGATTTTCCCATTTAAAAAAATATTCCTTGGTGTTGGCCAAATTGACCCTGATGAATCGTCAAAAGAAGATTAATTAGCAAAATTATTATGACAAACACTAACCATTTTACTTTTACCCAAGGGGTTAATCTTATAGGTGGTGGTTCGGTTAACGAACAAGATATAAATGATATTATAAAGAGTGGTAAAAATTTATTTTGTGCTGACTCAGGATTAAATTATGCCTTAGAAAACAATTTAGTGGTATCAGGGCTAATTGGAGATTTGGACAGTGTTGGAAGCCAAAAAGATGCTCCCTATCCTGTACTTTTTGACCAAAGTCAGGACACAAATGACCTTGAAAAGTCATTAGATGCCATAAAAGCGAAATATATAATTTGCTATGGGTTTCTTGGGGGTCGAATAGACCATTCACTGGCTTCGTTTAATGTTATTTCAAAATCAAAACAGATAGCTTTTTTGATTGGTGAAGAAGATATTTGTGTGGTTTGTCCCAAACATTTAAAGTTACATTTACCAATTGGAACTAGGTTCGCATTATTTCCCATGGATGAAACGCTTGCAAAATCCAAAGGCTTAAAATGGAATTTGGATGGCATTCTTTTGTCGCCTAAAGGAAGAATATCTACATCTAATGAAAACGTGGAAGAGCATATCGAAATATGGATAGATGATGGATTAGCTCTCGCTATTTTTCCACGGAAAATTTTACCTAAAATTATAAACCAATGGCCATTTTAACATTCAGGTAAGTTAACCGCTAAACCACCAAGAGATGTTTCTTTATACTTTGAATTCATATCTATGCCAGTTTGCCTCATGGTTTCTATGCAGGCATCTAATGAAACCAAATGAATACCATCTCCACGCAATGCAAGAGAAGCTGCTGATACAGCTTTTATTGCACCTAATCCATTTCGTTCAATACATGGAGCCTGAACCAAGCCTTTAATAGGGTCACAAGTCATGCCCAGATGGTGCTCAAGTGCTATTTCAGCGGCATTTTCAACTTGCGGAGGAGTGCCTCCTAAAATTGCACATAAACCAGCTGCGGCCATCGCTGCAGCTGATCCAACTTCACCTTGACAACCTACCTCAGCGCCAGAAATGGAAGCATTATATTTTATTAGGCCTCCTATGGCTGCGGCAGTTAGTAAGAATTCTGGAATTTTTGAAATTGATGCTGAAGGCACATGATCAAGATAATATCGCAATGTTGCAGGTATTACTCCTGCTGCTCCATTTGTTGGTGCTGTAACAATTTGAGCCCCGGCAGCATTTTGTTCGTTCACAGCCATTGCATAGCAGGACATCCAATCATTGATTATATGTGGAGGTGCTATATTTCTACTTTGTTCTTTTCTTAGAGATTCATGAATACCTTTAGCTCTTCGCTTAACAAATAATCCACCTGGCAATATGCCTTCTTTTTTTAAGCCTTCTTCAATGCAATTATTCATTACATCCCAAATCTTATTGATACCCTGAGAAAGTTCAGACCTACTTATGTTGGCTTGTTCATTTTCTGACTTTAATTCAGCAATTGATTTACCACTACTCATGCACATTTCAAGCATTTCAGTAGCATTCTTAAATGGATATGGAGTTGGGTTTTCAAGTTTTGATAAAGACTTACCCGAGGCCAATTCTGAAGCGGTTTGAACAAACCCTCCACCTACAGAATAATATGTTTCTTCAAAAAGAATTGCACCGATTGAGTCATATGCATAAAAAACCATACCATTTGCATGCCCATCTAAATTTTTCTCAAAATCAAATCTTATGGCTGTCTTTGGGTTGAATAAATATTCAGGATGACCATCTGGCTGAATTTTTCCTGTTTTTGATACAGTATCCAATGCTTTTTGTGCTATATTTGTATCAAAGGTTTGTGGTTTAAATCCTATTAAACCCATAATTGTAGCATAATCTGTATGATGACCTTTGCCAGTGAAAGCCAAAGAACCATGTAGTGATGCACTTAAGCTTTCAGCTTTTATATTATGTTTTAATAACTGATCTAAAAATTTTCCGGCAGCAACCATAGGCCCCATTGTATGAGAACTAGATGGGCCTATACCAATTTTAAAGATATCAAAGATCGAGAGAAACATAAAAAAACCTTATTTTTAGATAGAATATAAACAAAATATATTTGAAGACCGAAAAACACGTCACATTTGAGATAATTTAGACATAATACCTGATTTCAACGTGCAGTAACTAACTATTAAATATACAAAGAGAAAGAATCTCGAAAAAAGGAGTTATCTATGGCACTTGATTTAAGTCCACCTGAACTTGGAAAGTTTATTTCTGCTTACAAAGCCTTAGATTTTATAGAGTCTGGAATGAAGTTAGGATTAGGTACTGGGTCAACTGCTGCATGGCTAGTTAAACTCTTGGCTTATGAAATAAATAATAATGGTTTAGTAATATCAGCTTGTGCGACATCCTCAGAAACAACAAAATTAGCAGAGAGTTTAGACATAAAAATCTCTCAATTAGATGAGTTAGGTCAATTAGATTTAGCGATTGATGGTGCGGATGAATTTGATCAGAACTTAAATTTAATTAAGGGTGGTGGTGCTGCACTTCTTCAAGAAAAAATTGTTGAAACTGCTGCAGATAAATTAGTAATAATTACGGATGCTTCTAAACAGGTGAATGATCTTGGAGCATTTGATTTGCCGGTTGAAGTTGTGAAATTTGGCTGGGAAACTACAAAGCGTTTGATTAAAAATGTTTTAATAGACCAAGACGTAGATTGCAGAATTGTTACAAGAAGAAAAAACGCTTCACCAGTCATTACTGATGAAAATCATTACATTCTAGATTTAAAATTAAATAGAATCGGAAACCCTGAGAAATTGTCTCAATCACTTCTTAATATTGCTGGTGTCGTTGAAACAGGTCTTTTTTTAA
>FZLS01000235.1 GCA_900197625.1 Rhodobacteraceae bacterium Water-Bin34
TTTATTAGGGTGTAGTATAATGGTAGTACAACGGATTCCAAACCCGTTGGCGTGGGTTCGATTCCTACCACCCTTGCCAGGATAATAAAAAGGTGATGTTATGAGAACTGTACACTATGTAGGATTTAGGGGTGACGAATATGTTCGTGCTCGTAAAATCTTTGGTGGTCCAGTTTACATCCACCGAGATTATGATGATCGAGTATTCTCTGAGGTTGGCGATAGCGATGTGGTTGTTTTTGGACCAAAGTATCATTATTGTCCATATGTCTGGGATGCTTCTGCTGTTGATAGGAGATACACTGAATGAGTATGCATATGATACAGGGCGTTCAAGTCCATGGTAAATCTAAAAAGAAAAAATCACCGGGCTGGAGAAAAGCCCAAGCAGAGCACGAAGCTTTTCTTCGTAAAATGGGAATAGATCCGAATGGATCAAAGAAAAAGGAGAAAGTTACACTTGAAAAAGCCAAACCGATTGAGCGCGACACAACGAGCTATAACACAATCCCGACGTCGGACGTCATCTGTGGCCACGCGCCTAAACGACAGTCTAGCCAATATACGGGAGACTACATCGTCGGTATCGCAACAATGCACAAATCAAACCTTGTTCCGGTCGGCCGGGGCGACGATCCAAAAGAATATGCTAAAATGAGGAGAGGCTAACAATGCCCTTAGAAGTTGACATTTATAATACTTTAGACGGCGAAGGCATTCAAACTGATGTTTTTGTTGAAGGACGAGATGATCCAATTGAAACTATAAAGTCAGATTGGCATAGCGTGGTTAGCAATGAATTTGAAGCTTATTGTATTCCAAACACCAATTCACTTGTTAGTTCTGGATATACTGATACTGGTATTACCGATATGTGGAATTTAGTTTCTGCAATGCGTGATGCTGCTGATCGTTTAGAAAATATGGTCCTAGAGTGTAATGTTTTTATTCGAGATGATTGGGTAGAAGCCGGACAACCTGAAGATAAAAAGCCCTTTACTATATCTTATAGTGAATATATTAATGCACAATATGAAAAAGGAGAATTGTGAATGACTAGAGACGATATCTTAAAACAACTTCGTGAAGGAGTTATTACTGTTATCTTTACAAAAGTAAACGGTGATGAACGTGAAATGGATTGCACCTTGAACATGGATATTATTCCAACTTCAGCACATCCTAAAAGCGATGGTAATGTTCGTGAAGGTGTTGATACAACTATCAATGCAATCAAATGTTATGATGTTAACGCTCAAGGGTGGAGGTCATTCCTATTTGATAAAGTAAAAAAAGTTGTTTAAAACGCAAATTAACTGTGTACATTACCTTTAAACTGTGTTAGAATAACTTATAAATGAGGAGATGACATTATGGCTATGCGTAAGAAAAAAACAGTAGTAGTAAAAAGACGGCCGAAGACCGGTGTTGCCGCAGCACCTATCGACAAAGGCTTTATGTACTGCAAAGACTATTTTCATATTGATCTCGATCGTAAAGATGGAGTCAAGCTAATGAAAGAGTATGTTAAAAAGAACTGCTCTAATTTAGACGCTAAGGCTATATTGGCATGTCCTGATTATGTGTTCACCGTTAGGACACATATCGCTGCCTGTATGCATTGGATTAATTCCGGCCTTGATTTTGAAAAGCGTAAGTTTATACAAAATCAATATCAAGATGATGGCAGCGTAAAGAAAGTTGAAGTAGAGTCGTTTTATGATGGTCATGACGCTGTCAGACGCTTCTTAGATTTCGCTATTGATGCAGGTAAAAAAATACTTGCAGAGAAATCTGAGATTGCAGAAGAAAAGTCGAATGTAGTTGTGTTGACTCCACTTCAGCGATATCAAGAGAAGCTTAATAATACTATTATGTCGGATCTTGATGACCTGGAAGACTCATGGATCGGTGGAGAAGAAGCTGATTTCGATTTATATAATCGTTTTCGCTACCATGGTCTAACAGGTAAAGCGGCTGAACCCGTTCGCAAAGTACTTGAGGGATGGCTTCTTGACTATAACGATGCTTATCACAAGCGCTGTGACCAGGCCGTGGAAGGCTATTCACATGTCAAGCGTTCTGTTATGAGACGGCGTATTAAACACGTCGAATTGATGCTTGCCGATTGTGATAAACTGAAAGCTGCAAGTGCTGCCACACGTAAGGTTCGTAAACCTCGTGTGAAGTCGGCAGATAAGCAAGTCGTTAATATGAAGTACAAGAAGGAAGATAAAGACTACAAGATAGTTTCTATCAATCCAATCTCAATAGTTGGTTCATATAGACTATATGTCTTTAATGCCAAGACACGAGAAATTACCGAATACGTGTCAGGAAAAGTGGACGGGTTCTCAGTTAAAGGGACAACTCTTCAAGGGTTTGACCCAGATAATTCTCGGAAGATCAGGTTACGTAAACCTGAAGACTTCATTAAAGTTGCTCAGTCAAAAACTCCTAGGCAGATTAATACTGCATGGAGTAAGTTGACTACAAAGGAATCAAAGCCAAACGGTCGTATCAATTCTGACTGTATTCTATTAAGGATGCTAGACAAATGATGAAATACTTTACTGTTGCTATCTCTCTCCTCATTTC
>FZLS01000131.1 GCA_900197625.1 Rhodobacteraceae bacterium Water-Bin34
AATATACGTATGTCTATTTAGATGTATTCTTTAAATATAATCCAAACGTTACTGCATTATCTGCAGATGCTCTTGAAGAACAAGCACGAGAAGTTATTCGTGTATATAATAATGACCAGCTAAAACGCTTTGATGGTGTGTTTAGATATTCAAATGTTATTAGTAAAATCGACGCATCTAATGTTGCTATTCTAAACTCTATTGTTAGAGTTAAAATGAAAAAACGTATTGTACCTACAACATCAGATGAAGCTAAATACGACGTTGTATTTTCTTCTCCAATATATAATACGAAATCAAATGAGCAAATAATTAAATCAACTGAATTTGTACACAACGGAAATACTGGATGTACGCTTCGTGATCGTGTAAACGAAGACGGAGAACGTAGACTTCAAATCGTAAAAGGTACCGGCACAACAGAAACAATTATCGAAAATAACGCTGGTACAATTGACGTAACATCAGGTAAGTTATCATTTACCGCTACTATTAATTCAATCACTGGATCATATATAGAGATTACAGCAGATCCTGATTCAAATGACTTGGCTCCAAAGCGAAACGAATTGCTAACCATTTTGGTCGATGATTGCGTTATTACTGGTGAAGTCGATACAATGATTACTGGTGGTACATCAGCAGGCGTTAATTATTCAACGACATCAAGGCATGAATAATGGATGAACACTATATAAATATTGACTCACATCAAGTGGATATTTCTTCATTGATTTCGGATTTAGTTCCGGAACATATTAATCAGACGTACCCAGATTTCATTGAGTTCTTAGAACTGTTTAATAAGTATTTGGTTTCAGAAAATCGTGCATCACACTACGTAAACCGTGTTGCAGATCAAAGAGACATTGATCTTGTTGAACAACAGTTTCTAACAAACCTACAGCAAGAGATCGGTATCTCTATACCACGTACCTTTGCTGCTGATCCTAGATTATTTTATACAAAGCTAGTTGACTTTTATCAATCTCGCGGTACACCCGATTCTATCGTATCTTTCTTTAATCTATTGTTTAATGATGAAGTTGAGATATATTTTCCAAAAGAAGATATATTCAGTCCATCTGATAATCCATGGACAGATTTTGCAGATGATGTAAAAGCAAATGTTGGTAACTATACCCCTACATTAACATATACTATTTCTGGAACTACAAGTGAAGTAACAGGACAAGATGATAACGGCTTCTGGCTTTTATATAATACTCCTATCATTTTTGTTAATGGAGTACTAAATACAAATTGGAAGTCAAGTACATATTATAGAACATATGGTGCTTCTCCAGATGATCCGGATACTGATGACGATATTACAGAAACACTTGCTTATAAACTAACATTTACGCCTGCGCTAAGCGATGGTGATGTAGTTAAAATTTATAAATCTGGTTCAGGCTCTACTTCTAGATCTTTTATTTCAGATGATAAAAGAATCCAAGATTCATTTAAATATCAGAAGTTCTCATATATTCTTAAGACTGGTGCAAACATTGACCAGTGGAAAAACGCCTTTAACCGGTTGGTACATCCAGCTGGATTTATTTTCTTTGGTGAGATTCTTCTCTTCATCGAAATTCTTCAAAAGAACGCTGAAGCCAATGTTATGCCTTTTGCACAACCTGGTCTGCAGCTTGGTGCTGGTCTTCCAGTTCCAATTATTATTCCTCCGGTAGAGATTACTGCAGCAGTTGTTGCAACTCGATCTGGTCATGGTGTAACATCTGCTCACCTTGGGTATACTGCTGATTTAGCAACAGTATATTTTACTGAACAGATCATAAATGATAATACAAGACAATCTAATAAGATTGGACCTAAACAATACTTAGAAGATTTAAAATTCTTATTGCCGAATCCAATGTATAATTTCCGTGATTATACCATTTCTGAGGCTATAAATAAAACAATAGATATAAATGCAACAGCAGAAATTACTATCTCTAGCATATAACAGGAGTCGAAATCAATGGCCGCCATTGTAACACAAATTTTTAGGCTAAGAGCTGCTAAGCAGTTTGTAGCTGACATGGAAGCGGCAGCGAACAATTATTACTTGTTTGTTGGCCGCTCATCACCGTGGACGGATGACAGCACACCGCCTGCGCCTTACGATAACACACATTCGCATACTACTGAGGTATGGCAGAATATGACGTCACTTAAGAAGTTGGCTAATACCGATTTGCAGTTTGCTGCTCCTCGTTATCAGTGGATTTCTGGTACAACATATGCTGAATATGACGATCGTGATACTACATTGGAATCTAAGAAATTCTATGTTATTACAGATAACAACCATATCATGCTTTGTCTAAAAGCCGGTCCAGGTGCATCTACTACTAATCCAGATAATACTGGTGTTACAGTAACAGGTGTTATTGATAATAGTGCGTCTGATGGTTACATTTGGAAATACTTGTATACTCTATCAACAACTGCTGCAAACAAATTCTTAACATCAGCATTTATTCCTACAACAAATCTTACTACTAACCCAGGTGGCGCAGCTGCACAGGCACTTCAAGATCAATGGTCAGTTAAGCAAGGTGCTGTTGATGGTGCGATTTACAATATTAAAGTTACTGCTGGTGGTACTGGTTACTCAGCATCAGATAACTTTACAGTTGCAATCGATGGCGATGGTACAGGCGCAACTGTTGTAGATGCTAATGTGACAGTAACAGGTGGAGCTATTACTAAACTTCTTGTTAGTGCTCCAGGTTCTGGTTATACAAAAGCAAAAATTACTATCTCATCAGATGGTTCTGGTTCTGGAGCAACTGCTCGAGCAGTGATTGGTCCAAAGGGTGGATTCGGATTCGATCCTCGTGAAGATATCCGAGCGCATTATATCACTATCAACCAATCTTTGACTGGCGATGAGAACGATACATTTATTACTGGTAACGAATTTAGACAGCTTGGTCTTATTCGCAATCCATACAACTTTGGTACAACTACAGTATCTTCTGGTGGATCTCTTCGGGCAACTAAAAGTCTGACACTATCGGGTCCTCCTGCAGCTGGTGAATTTACAAATGATTCTACAATCATCGGTTCTAGTACCGGTGCAAAGGGTATTATTGATGATTACGATTCTACTAATGGTATTTTGTATTATCATCAAGATGAATCTACTGGATTTACTGCATTCACTGTATCCGATGATGTTAAAATCGACGGAACAAGCAATACAGCTAGAGATGTTACAGCGGTAGGTGATCCTGATGTAGAACATAATTCTGGAGATATCCTCTTTATTGAAAACCGTACGCCAGTTAATCGTGCAGATGACCAGATCGAAACTGTAAAACTCGTACTTGAATTTTAAGGGACACAAATAAATGGCAATTAAGTTTAACGTAGATCCATACTACGATGACTTCCTTAAGGCAGGCTCAGATGGTCTGTCTCCAAAGGAAAAATATAATAAGGTACTATTTCGTCCTGGAATTGCCGTACAAGCGAGGGAGATGACACAACTCCAATCGATGCTTCAAAACCAGGTTACACAATTTGGTAACCATATGTTTAAAGAAGGCTCGCTTGTAATTCCAGGTGGTAATGCTTATAATAACTATGCACACTATGTTAAGCTATCTGCCATTTCAACTACAGTAAGCGACTCACTTATTGGTAAACATTTTAAGAATGCCGATGGTCTTAGAGCAAAGGTTGTTGCGGCCGCTGCTGCTTCTGGATCTGATCCGGATACACTTTATGTTGTTTATCAGAACTCAAATGGAACAACTAATACTGATAAAACGTTCTCTGCTTCTGATTCTCTTACAGAACAGGTATGGAATAGCGGCACATCGTCGTATGATGATGGTACAATTACTGCAACAGTAGGAACATCTACTCCTACCGGTTATGGTGCATTAGTACAGGTTGAAGAGGGTATTTACTTTATTCGTGGACACTTTGTGGTTGTCAAAGCTGCAACACTACTTCTTTCAAAATATACAAATGATGTTTCTTTTGATGTAGGTTTAGAAATTACTGAAGCAGTAACGACATCGGCTGAAGATAACTCCTTGAATGATAACGCAACAGGAACTCCTAACTATGCTGCTCCTGGTGCTCACCGTTATTCAATTAAAACAGAGCTAAAAACTCAAGGCAATTTTGCTTCTACTATTGATAACTTCTTATTGCTATTGCGAGTTGTTAATGGTAAGGTTCAAAAACAAGTACGAGAATCCGACTACAACGTAATCGAAGATACTCTTGCACGCCGGACATTCGACGAATCAGGTGACTATACTGTACGTCCTTTCAAAGTAACAATGAAAGAAGATACCGACGTAAATAGCCCAGGAGATGCTACAAAACTTGCTGCAGCAATCGAGCCATCAAAGGCATATGTTCGTGGTTACGAGATTGAAACACTATCAACTACAAATTTAAGTGTCAATAAATCAAGAGAAGCTGCACTATTTGAAGGTGCTTCTGTATCTTCTGTTATTGGTAATTTTGTAAGATTGACTGCATCAACAGTAACTGGTCTTCCTGATACTACAACATTCGGACAAGTTAACCTTAAGTCTGCTGCATCTGGTGGCGGTTCTACTATCGGGTTTGCGCGAGTACGTAGTATTGAAAAAGATGGTACAGATTATAAAGTATATCTCTTTGATATTGAGATGAATGCTTCACAATCTTTTACTGCAGTTAAATCTATTCAATCATCTGGGTTTAGTGGAAATGTTACATTAGTAAATTCTAAAGCAGTTCTTAATGAGCCATCTCGAAATACATTAGTATTTACTTTGCCATTCGATCGTGTAAAAACATGCGACGATGGGACTGGCGATTTTAACTACGTATATTTTTCTAATAAAAAGTTTGGTGCTGATACAGTATCTGCAGGGGAAGCTACGTTTACTACAGCAGGTTCTACTGAATTGTTTGAGCCTTTTGATACAGACAACTGGATTCTTGCTGTTACTTCTGGCTCATCTGCTGGTACAATTGTAACATTAGGTTCAGGAGATATCTCTATCTCAGGTAATAGTCAATCTGTTGATATCTCAGGATTGACATCATATAACGGTGAAACTGTTGAACTTATTGCAGGTGTGAAGAAAACACTTGATCATGATTCTAAATCACTAACAAGTAACGGTGCTCAAAACATTCACCAAGTTGCATTCACTTCACAAAGCACTATTGAAGCTGGCGATTTACAGTTAGGTAAGGCAGATGGTTATCGCCTACTTGCCGTGTATATGTCTGCTGACTTTAGTACTGATGCTGCTGATACTGATACTGACGTAAAAGAATATTATGACTTTGACAATGGTCAAAAGGATAACTTTTACGGTATCTCAAAGATTACTATCAAACCAGAAACAAATTTTATTCCTACTGGACGTCTTCTTATTAAGTATGAGTTCTTTACTCATGACGGTACAGGCGACTTCTTCTCAGTTGATTCATATTCTGGTTTGACAGATGATGATGGTAATGCAGTAACATACGAAGATATCCCATCTTATACAGTTAAGTCGACTGGTGAAATTATAGAACTTCGTTCTGCTATTGACTTCCGACCAAGAGTGTCAGATGCTGGTAATAACTTTAGTGGTACAGGAGCTGTTACTAAACTTGTACCAGAACCTGCAACTACATTTACAACAGATGTACAATACTATCTGAATCGTAAAGATAAAGTATTCTTAGATAAGAATGGCGAATTTGGAGTTGTTGAAGGTGTATCAGGCCTAAATCCTGAATTGCCAGACGATCCAAAAGATGCGATGGTTCTTTATCACTTACTAGTACCTGCGTATACTCTTAAACCAAGCGAAGTGCAAATTACTATCCTTGACAATAAACGTTATACAATGCGCGATATTGGTAAGATTGAGCGTCGAGTTAATACACTAGAATATTACACATCTCTTTCATTCCTTGAAAAAGAAGCTTCTGGCCGTCAGATTGTTGATTCAACTGGTGCGTTGCAACGGTTTAAGAATGGATTTGTTGTAGACTCATTTAAATCTTATAATGTTGCCGATGTAAAATCACCAGAATACAGGGCAGCTATCGATCCTGATGACGGTATTCTACGCCCACAGTTTGTTCAAGAAGCAACACGCTTACGTTATGATGCAAGCAGTTCTTCAGGTGTTCAAAAAACAGGTGATTTAGTTACGCTACCATATGCTAATGCAGATCTAGTTAATCAGCCTCAGGCCTCTTCGCTAATTAA
>FZLS01000248.1 GCA_900197625.1 Rhodobacteraceae bacterium Water-Bin34
CAATACTCACATCATTACCCCACAGGGATGGGTTCACGAACAAAGCAATCGCAAGCTGGTAAAACGTGATAACAAACAACATTACCTCTGCCATGAACGTGGTTTCAACACCTATTTCAGGGTGCCTGATCACGATTTTTCTGTCGCCGAGAGTTACTGGAAAACTCACTCAAAATTTTGGAAAAGTGTTCGTGCTCACTGGATGACACATATCAATAAATATAACGACGTGAAGTATACACGCAGAATCAATGGCAAAAGCATGCGTAAGGCACTACATATGCTCATGGCTGATCCAGAGGAGAAAAAAGCTGCCGCCCCAGAGGATATACCCAAAACTCTGACACCCTATTTAATAAAAGATCGATAGTCCTAACAATCAGCAACAGATCAACCAGCCCCGCCTTGCTCAAGCTCGGCGGGGGTATTGTTATCCCAGAACAAACAAAATAATGCCGATCAAACGTGTGAAATTAGCCGCTAACTAAAGACAAGGCAGCGACAGCAATAAATATCATTTCAGTGAATCATATAGGCGATCTGTAAATAATAAATTCTATTCGCATCAAACTAACAATTGAAAAGTCATGATTGAAATTCTCGCTAATCTTCTCGTCTTAACACTCTTTCTCGTTACCTCCTTTTGGGCAATCCTTGGCTATTAAAACGTAACCTCGTGATAGTAATTTTCATTTCATAAAAATACATGCGCATAAATGATTCCATACTCATTCTCTATGCCAGCCAGACCGGCACAGCAGAAGACCTCGCCAAAGATACCGAGGAGCAACTTGTCGAGCTTGGTTACATAGTCAGATGCCTCGATTGCTACGACACAAATCCTACATTTCTACGTGAACATAAAACCTGCATACTCATTGCAAGCACATGGGCAGACGGAGACCCCCCTGATGATGCTGAAACATTTTACAACGACCTAGAAAACAACAAAAATCTTGATTTATCCCATCTCCGCTTTGCCGTCTTCGGACTGGGAGATTCAGCTTATGAGCAGTTTAATGAATGTGGCAAAAATTTCGATCGGATGCTCAAAGAGCGTGGAGGTTCGAGAATATTGCCACGCGTCGATTGCGATGTCGATATGGATGCCCCCTTTGACCAGTGGGTCAAGGATCTCACAAAGCGCCTTGCAATAGACATAGTTGGCAAATGTTGATTTCGATAGCCCAGAATATAGGCTATGATAACCCATCTTCTTGCAGGTCAGTTACATGAAGATTTTTCTAATCTTCATTCCCCATTTGAGAAGAATCGCCACCACATGTGTGATACCCAAATTCTGCTGCCGCACAAATTTCATGCCACAGATTTGAGTGCTTAGCACATGCAATTGACATTTCAAAAATGACTCCCCCCAGAGAGTGATAGCAGCGCAAAACTGAACACTCCACTCCTCGCTTCATCATTTTGCAAATTTGAATTGTGTGAATCATTGCTACATCTACCCGCAAAACATGATGATCACCCACACATGTAACCTCACCCTGCCAGATCCTTATTTCTCTGATTAACCACGCACAAAGCATATCAACGTGATCACTAGCAATTCTGAATTCAGGTATGATTTCTGTGCCCGTAAGCCCCTGTAATATAATACTAACGGGATGGTTTGCGGTATCGTTTCGTATACGCTCTCTCCTTACTCGACAACAAGGGCAGATGTTTAATTTGATGCAGTCTGCATCCCGCACTGCCCGCAGCTTCATGTCTGATAGCAAGTTCGATGCATACGCCTCAGTGACAAGATTATATGCCTTTTGGTTAAAGTATTCAGGAATCCATATGACAGAAAAACTGTTTGGGCTGTCTGTGAAATCACATTCTATGGTACCCGCACCCAAACGAGATTTTTCCTTAGCATAAACTCTTGATAAATTTTGAGTATTTAATCTGATTCCTGCTTCTGGCCACTGAAGTTCATAACCTTCATCAAGATTTTCAGGTGAAAGCTGTAATGTATCCACAGCCATGTCCGGATACCATTAAAAATCCCCGTCCAAAATCATTAAAATGATCCGTAATATGATTACCGAAACCATCCAAAGATAAAACCCTATCACTATAAACACCACGGTGCATATCATCATTTTTCATCGCTATTTAATTATTAATTACGGCCTCCGAAGTATGTCCATATTGCAACACAACCTAGAAATTTACACATGCGCTCCCTTGCCTTCCAATAGCGATTAAGTGCCTAACATTTCAGCTCCTACATCATGTATGATACATATTCCGATGG
>FZLS01000175.1 GCA_900197625.1 Rhodobacteraceae bacterium Water-Bin34
TTAATCATCTTCTTCATACTTTTTTTCCTCCCAGATTATAGTATTTCTTTGATTATGGTATTAGGACAGCACGTCCCTTTACTTTTCCATTATTTAAATCCTGCAAAGCTTGGTTCGCATTTGCCAGACTATATTCCTGTGTAGATAAGTGAACTTTTCCCCTATCAGCCAGAGACATTAGTTCCGTTAGCTCCGCCCATGTTCCGACGAGATTTCCAACGATATTTTTTTCAGTTGTAATCATTTCAAAGGCACTGACATTTATATCTTCGCCATACCCAACTACATAATAAGTTCCCATATTACGTGTCATAGCTAAACCTTTTGCAGTCGTTCCACGTTCTGCAACGAAATCCATAACAGCTTCAGCACCTAAGCCTTTTGTGAGTTCCATAACTCTCTGAACTTCATTGCCATCTGCTTTCACCAGTTCATCAGCACCACATTCATCAGCCAAGGCCAAAGATGTGTCGGAAGGGTCAATTACAATTATATCTGCCGCACACATTGCTCTTAAAACTTGGATTGCAATATGGCCTAATCCACCAGAACCAATTATGACACATTTTTCACCAGGCAGCAGATGGCGCGATGCTTTTTTTGCAGCTCTATATGCCGTAAGCCCTGCATCAGAATAGGCGGCAACTTCTTTTGGAGCTAACGCTTGTGGTAATTTAACAATGTTCCGCACACTAGTTTTTAATGCTTCTGCATAGCCACCATCACAGTCTACGCCTGGAAATGCAGAACCTTCTCCGTGCATATCATGTCCTCGGCGACATGCTAAACATGTTCCACCAGTAATGTGAGGGTGCACGATTACTGGATCACCTTTTTTTAAACCTTCAACTTCTGATCCAACTTCTTCTATCCAACCAGCATTTTCATGACCCATAATCAAAGGAAGTAATTCATTTCCCGTTGGGTCAACTGCTTCTCTCCAGACACCTTCAATAATGTGCAGATCAGTGCGACAAACACCTGCACCACCAATTCGAACAATTACATCGTTTGACTTTTCTATTTTAGGATCAGGTACATCTTGCATATCGACCCACGAAGATGCAGTTAAGTCATCGTCGTATTTATTCAGCACTTGAGCTTTCATATTTCACCTATTTATATTCTATTTTGCTAAAATTATAAGCAACTTTTATTATGAACAACTTCTATAACTGTACAATTTTGGTCAATGTTGATGAAAATATGTTCACTTTTTGAACACTTGCCGGATTTGTTTCTAAACGCTAGTTTATATATTCACTTTAAGTGGAGTATTAATCATGAATGAAAATGCTACATTATTAAATCAGAATGGCATGAATACAGATTCATTGCCTAATGACATATCAAGTGAAGAAAATGCTATCCAAAATAGTTGGAATAGATGTAGAGATGTAGGCTTATCCCCCTCTGGTAAACCTGTTGATGCCGTAACCTCCGACATTGATCTTTCAATCATTCAGGAAAAAAACCAACGAATTCGCCAATTCGTTTTGCCAGAACTTCAATTATTATATAATCAAATTGCGGGCACTAATTTTATGGTCGCTTATGCCGATACTAGCGGAATTGTACTAGATGCATATCTTGATGAAGAATTCAAACGAAGTGATGCTGGAAAAGCCGTTATACCAGGTTCAATTTGGACTGAAGATAATCGTGGGACAAATGCATTAGGATTAGCTCTACACAGTGGCAAACCTCAAATTGTTGCCGGAAAAGATCATTTCTTTAGAAAATTGGGTAATTTATCCTGTTTTGCGGCTCCCATTTATGGTCAAAATGACGAAATACTGGGTGTCATAGATGCAACTTCTGATGCTGCGTCACGACAAGAGCACACTTTGGCATTAGTAAAACTCGCAAGTAAAAATGTTGAAAATAGATTATTTACAGAACAATTTAGTGATTCATTAATTTTAGTTTTTCATGCTCGCCATGAATATTTATCCACAACTAGTGCAGCTCTTTTAGCAGTTGATGAGCATGGGTTTATTGATGGTGCAAATATTAATGCAAAGATTATGCTAAACGGTCTTAATTTATATAATAAGCAACATTTTGGAGACATTTTTTCGGTTCCATTTTCTGCGGTTATTAATAGGCTCAATTCAGATCAAATAATTAGAATTCAAGACGCAATGGGTTCAGAAGTCTTTATGTCCATGAAGGATAATACAACAAAAAAAATAGTAAATCTTTCTATTGGAACAAATTTATTAAAAACAATAGAAAATCATGGCACACAAAAACTTCAAAAAAGTAAAAAACCCATTAACCCAAATTATATTATGGAAGATCCCATACTTAAGAGACACATCTTAAATGCTGAAAATGCATTAAATCATGGTCTAGCAGTATTTATTGAGGGAAAACGTGGAACAGGAAAACATTCAACGGTTGTTGAACTAAATAGGCGCTTTTCAAAAAATAAACTACACCTAGAAATTGATTGTAGCCAACTAACATCAAATAATTATGAGAATATTCTTTTTGGAACATCTGGAAAGATTGGCTATTTCGAAAATGATGTTAATAGTCACCCAGTTGGAAAACTCACTCAAGCGATTGGTAAAATTATTAGCTTTAAGAATATAGAATTATTACCCACAGTTGTTCAAAGTGCAATCACTGAAGTCATAGAGGCGCACCAAGAACCAGATGCAAACAACAAATTCATTCCAGTAAGTGGTTTTTTATTTTCAAGCAAAGAAGCGATGCAAGATTTGCAATTAAATCCTGATATTTCAGATGCATTTTTAGAATCATTGATTGGCGCACAAATACAATTGCCATTACTTGAAGATAGAACTGACTTTGATAAAATTGTTTTTGAAATATTACGTCAAATATCACCAGATCACACACTTTCAAAAACCGCCATGGAATCTCTTAAAGCCAGATCTTGGCCTGGGAACATAAGGCAACTTAGAAAAGTATTACGTGTTTTAATAGCAAATACAGAAGGTCAAGTTATACGCAACGCGGTGATACAAACAGACCAAAATTTATCAGGATCTGAAATCACACCATGTGAATGCTGCTCTCAGTCTTCTGTTAGAAAAGAAAGCTGCTTATTAGTTAAAAAGACTTGGTTGGAAACTGGCAAAAACGTAAGTTTAGTTGCAAGACGATTAGGACTTTCAAGGACAACTGTTTATAAACACATAAAAGATATGTAACTCACAGCTAAGTTAAGACTATTTTCTAAACCGATAGTAATCAATAAATTTTATTGCCCCATGGACTGGAAGTAAGCGATTAAGTTTTCTCGATCAGCTTCTTTCTTTACCTTAACTCTCATCTTTGAACCTTTTACAAGCTTTTGACTATTTTCAAGCCATGCACCCATTAATTCAGTTGTCCACTGTGGATTTTCATTTGCAAAAGAAACAAGCTTTTTACTGTATTTAAACTTTTCATTTGTTGCGATGCCGCGATTTAGAATGTTATATAAATTTGGCCCACTTTTATTCTTACCACCATCTTCAATACTATGGCAGCTGGCGCATTTTTTAAATGCTTTTTTACCTTTTGCGATATCCCCAGCAAATGCATTTTGAGATGCGAAAAGGCAAACTAATGTCGCTATTGATAAACTTTTCATTTGACGCTCCAAGATAAATTTTCAAATACAATATTATGTTTAGATATTGTTTTTATAGAGAAAATCAATAGTCCAAATTGATTTAAAGTAATTATCCTAAAAAAGTATCTTTGTATTTATCACGTAAAAGATTTTTTTGTACTTTGCCCATAGTATTACGAGGCAACTCATCGATTACAATTAATTGTCTGGGGTGTTTATATTTCGCTAATTGGCTCTTAATTATTTTTTCTATTTTATCAATTTTAGGTTCTGCATATTTTTCTCGCACAAGTATACCTAAAGGTGTTTCTCCAAAATCAGGATGAGGCACCCCAATAACTGCACTTTCCAATACACCTTCTTGTTCATCTAATAAAAGTTCCAGTTCTTTGGGGTATATATTCAAACCTCCAGAAATTATAAGGTCTTTATCGCGCCCAATAATTTGAACATATCCATCTTTATCCATAAGCCCAAGATCACCTGTAATGAAAAACCCATCTTCACGTAATTCTTCT
>FZLS01000206.1 GCA_900197625.1 Rhodobacteraceae bacterium Water-Bin34
AATCAAACATATGTTTTAAAAAATGAATCACGTTTCTTAACTTTAGGTGGTGTAGTTAGACTAAGCAGATCAAGCATCAGGCTTTGCAAATGGGCGAAGTCTTAAAGTATTTAAATGGTTTTTCTGCTGTCATTCATAAAAGTTAGGAACCAACCAATGGGACGTCAAGTTTGTCTGATAACGCCCTATTACACCCTTCATTTCTGACACACCTGCAGCAAGGTTGGGAAGTGTCGGATTTGTACGCTAGCGCATTTATATACCAATTGCCTAGCAAAACATTCGTTCAGTCTAATGCCCATGAGAAGGGATCAACTAGATCGTCGATAATAGAGCCTTGAAGCAATAACGCCAATGCCAAATAATATTAATAAAAACATTAAAATCCAACCAACGACAGGTATTAAAACAAAATATCCCATCATATTAATTACTAAAAATGTAGTGAGAAATACAGTAGGTATGCTTAGTGTTTCGCCAAATCCAAATATTGACTTCAATTTAATCCCTATAATGATTGAGCCAGGTAGTGGAGCAAGCAATAATAATACAATTAAAGAAATGAAAACTAAAGGTACTAAGATTAACCCCAAGATGGTTACACCTAATACAATAATACTGCCCACGAGTGCTGATATCGATATGAACCCAATCATGATATGTCTCATAATCTGATTTTTGGGCACTGCGATTACATTACCATATAATTTCGGTGCTACCGTGAACATTATTGAAGCAATTAAGGCGGCTATGAGTGCTACGGCTAAAAGTGTCCAAGCGTAATCTAGATTCCAGAAACTGTTTTGATCGGAAAAATTATCAGACAATGGTTTTACGATGATACGATCTGGTGAGATTACAGAGGAAGGAATATTATTGTTTGTATCTGCCGTTCTTGGGTTTTTGAAAATTGTAACAGTGCCCTTAATAATAGCTTCAGGGCCAAACGCCATTTCATCAACAATTAATACAACATCACCTTGTATTAAACTATTAATGACAACACTTTTAGATACTAAGCTTACGTTTCCATTGATTGCGCTATCCAATAATATCTGTTTTCCAACCGCTCGGAGATCTCCCGATATCACATCATGAATTTTGATGTCGCTTGCTATAAGAGACACATCACCTGAGACTTCATTAGAGATTATGATATCTTGTGCAGCTGCATATACTTCTCCATTAATATCATTTTCAATTACCACTACTCGTCCAAGTGCATGGAGTTCCCCATCTAGCTGAGTATTTACAGTAATATACTCACCTAACAAAAAGGCATCTTTAATATTTTTCTTTGCTAGGCGCAGGTTGCTTGATGCAGAATAATAATCGTTACCAATTTGTATTTTTTTTGCCTGATCTGCGGCAGCTAAGTTAGGTACCATCAATAGTAAAAAAAATAAAACGCATATTTTAGTAAATTTGATGCAATTTGTTGTTTTCATTATGTGCCTTTATAAACTGAGTCGAAGAAGTAAAGAAATGTATCGTATGATATTTGTATTTCTGTGAAAAATCTAAATAACTAAAGCTTGGAAAGACGTTAAGATAAGGCTTTAGCCTATCCACCTCCTAAAGAGAAATAGAAATAAAAATTTAATAATTTGTTATGTATAACAAACACAAGTTAAGATTAATTATCAATGTAATATTACCAACATTACAAATTTGTAATGATTATGACATATTGGTGTAATGTTTTTGATTTATATATAAATCTACAGTGCCTGTATTTTTAGCATACACAGCCAACAGGCATCTGGCTGATAGGTGTACGTATAAAGTCATATTTATACCATGCTGTGATAACCTATCAGCCTACTATTTTAAGAGTGTCGTCAAACATGCCTGAATTTGCATCAAATAGTTTCAATTAATTTCATGAACTTATGGCCATGTAAAAAGTAAATTTCATTTGTGGAGATACAAAAACTTTAATACCCCAGTTATGTATTTCTACTATTTCATTAACTAATTCGAGATCTAATCCTGCCAGTATGGTAATGGGTCGTAACCCAACTGCAACAAAACATGTGGAATATCGACGAAAACCCAATTTTAGACAAGAAGCTCATTTTCTCGTCGCCACCAATCACAAACTCGCATGAAAACTCGCTCCTGTGATGGAGCTTGTCCAAGGAAAGATTTCACGTTGATACCGGTCAGGGATGGCCATCCGCCAGAGCAGGTATAATTGCCGTCACCAAATCGCGTGAAGTGCTTTGTCATCCCATTGTTTTTTGCTCCACCTGACCATCCGTCAAATTGTGACTCAAAAGGAACCTGAAAAGATGCAAATTCATCTATACCAATAAAACTGCCAAATGCACCTGGACCATACCACATCATATTTTCGTGCCAGTAGGGTCGCCATGCCTCATCTTTAGTCGCTAGTTTGTTGAGCATATTAGTGACTATTTCGTAGCTGCTTTGCCCTTCATTGGGATCAGACGCCCTAGCAACAACACCGTCACGGGTCGCGGGCCCCTGTATTAATCCTGTATATCCACGTGATTTGCCTGGGCCCATCTTAAGAGGCCATTCGTTGCATGCAATCATTAGTTCAGGAATGTCCAGATAAATATAACTTTCGACAACTTTCCCATTTTTGACCTGGTGGAACTCTCCATAGCGTAAATAGCAAAGTGTGTCTGTTGCTTTTATTCCGATCCAGTCTTTCGTAAAACGTCCAACATAATAACCAGTTGAACTGATCCAGTCCTTACCCTCGAACTGACCAGTCATGAAAATATGGTCACGTCGGTAAAGCCCTTCAAATGCTTGTTGAAGTGGAGCCATAAACTTTAAGAAAAAAGCGTCTGCACTCTGAATTTCATTAAACGGATGAACTACGTTGATGTTAGCGTCTTTGGCAAAGAACTCAGAAATAGCGGTTGAAAAATGTCCAGGATGGCGGAGGGCATCTGCATAACGCAGATATAATGAACGGTTATATGATGACATGTTAATTCCTTATTGAATGCGTTATTTTATAGATTTGGCAGTATATAATAAAGTGGACCTGCACGCATTCTGGCAAATGGAATTCGGCCTGGACGCCTGGAGCGAACTGCAAGCAAACGCTGACATGCATTGCGAGCGGATGTTTGCATTGATTGAAGAACACCATTTTTCATAAAGTATTGTCACTGCAGAAGCAAAAAATAACAAGGGGAAAAATTCCCTGTTAATTCCCCATAACAGGGAAAACCCACCCTCGCCAAATGAGCGTCTGAGTAAAGGCTATAGTATCGGTGATATCAAGGGCGTTGTCAGGCAAAGCCTAACCCATCTCAAAGCCCCACGATCACATAAACCTATGAAGCGCAGATTTG
>FZLS01000133.1 GCA_900197625.1 Rhodobacteraceae bacterium Water-Bin34
GAGAAGATGCCGAATTGGTCGGGTCTCTCATAATTAGTCTACTTTGCAAAGGAGAAAAAAATGACTGAAGAAGTAAACGCACCACAAGGTGCACCTGAAGGTGAGGCACCTCAATTGTCTCTACAAGACATCGCAACGATTGTTCAAATTATTGACATCGTATCAAGACGCGGTGGATTCGAAGGCCAAGAGCTTGAAGCTGTTGGCAGTCTCAGGAACAGAGTAGTGGCGTTTTTAAATGCTGCAGCTCCTAAAGATGGTGAAGTACCTGAAGGACAAGTTCCTGCAGGTGATGACCTACCTGAAGAAGTCGAAGCTGAAGAAGCTTAGATTCGAATTAGCTTAATGCGAGGGTAGCTCCCTCGCGCACTATTTAAATTTTTATTATGAAGGATATATTATGGATCGCAATGAACTAACACGCTTAATCGAAGCACTAAAACAAGGTACTGTTACAGTAACCTTTCAAAAAATTGACTCAGAAGAAGTTCGAGTCATGCCATGTTCTCTCAACCCAACTGTTCTCGAAGCTAATGGTGTAAAAGCTGTTATCGAAAATGTCAGTTCTGAAACCGAACACTTAGCTGTTTGGTCTCTAGACAAAGACGCGTGGAGATCGTTCCGTGTAAATACAGTTCTTGGTTGGGAGGTACTTTAATGTCAGAATTTCTTTGGGTTGAAAAATATCGTCCACAAAAAATTAAAGACTGCATTTTACCAGAATCAATCAAGAAAACTTTTGAAGATATTGTTAGAGGAGGTGACCTACACAATATGCTTCTTACCGGAACAGCCGGCCTAGGTAAAACAACAGTCGCAAAAGCTTTGTGTAACGAACTTGACTTAGACTTTCTTTTGATCAATGGATCCGAAGAGTCTGGTATTGACACACTTCGAAATAAAATTAAGCAGTTTGCATCTACCGTTTCGTTACAAGGAGGCTACAAAGTAGTTATTCTTGACGAAGCAGATTATCTTAATGCTCAATCAACACAACCCGCATTGCGTGGTTTCATTGAAGAGTTCTCAAATAACTGTCGATTTATATTGACATGTAATTTCAAGAATCGAATCATTGAACCATTGCATTCTCGTTGTACTACAATTGAGTTTAACGTTTCTAAAAAAGATTCAGCTCCACTTTGCGGGCAGTTTTTACATCGATGCGAGGTTATTCTAAACCAAGAAAACATTGATTACGATCGCAAGGTTGTAGCTGAACTTATTATGAAACACATGCCTGATTGGCGTAAAGTTCTTAACGAACTTCAACGTTACAGTAGTAGCGGTACTATTGACACAGGCATTTTAGTATCTTTATCGGAAGTATCCCTCAATGATCTTATGATCCACTTGAAAGGAAAAAACTTTAAAGGTATGCGTCAGTGGGTAAGTAACAATATTGATTCTGAACCTGCAGCAATTTATCGTAAAATTTATGATAATATGAATGACTATATTGATCCTCAAAGTATACCACAACTAGTGCTTATACTTGCTGATTATCAATATAAGAATTCTTTTGTTGCGGATCACGAACTTAATACTGTTGCTTGTCTTACTGAGGTAATGGCAGGGGTTTCATTCAAATGAGCCCCTTCGATTATCTAAACGCAATCAACACAACTAAAAAGGATATAATGGTTGATGATGTGGCCGAAAAGGCATACACGTCATTTATGGTTAACAGGGGACTTTCGTATTTTCCTGACACAATTCTTTTCGCTAATGAAATGAATGTGCATCACCATATAGATCATCGTCTTCAATTTGATTTTTTTATAAATATAATTAAGAAGAAGAAAAGATTCTCTAAATGGGCAAAGCCTATCAACATAGAGAACTTGGAACTTATAAAAGAATATTATGGATATAGTAATGAAAAAGCTAAATCTGTATTGTCATTATTAAATGACGAACAAATTAACGAATTGAAAATAAGGATGTATAAAGGTGGAAAACGAAAATAATAATATTGAAGTCCAGTGGACTCCAGCTTCTATGTTGGAGATTACTCTCAACGAACCAGATGACTTTCTCAAAATTAGAGAAACATTAACGCGAATTGGTGTGGCGTCTAGAAAAGATCAAAAGCTATATCAATCATGTCATATACTGCACAAACAAGGAAGATACTTCATTGTGCATTTTAAAGAGTTATTCTTATTAGATGGGAAACCTTCTAATTTAATGTTGAACGATATCCAGCGTAGAAATACTATTGCTACATTGCTGGCGGATTGGGGGCTTGTTACTTTTGTTACAGCCGAACAAGCGAAAGATATTGCACCGTTAAGACAGATTAAAGTAATTCCATTTAAGGAAAAATCGCAATGGCAACTATGTCCTAAATATAATATAGGAAATAGTAACAATGGAGAAAAAAATAAAAAAAGCATGGAAGAAATTTCATAAATTTATGAAGTGCGGCAGAATTAATAAGATTTGGAAACAAACTTTAAAGTAACAACAAAAGTTGTATAAATAAATGTGGATGCCGAATTGGTCGGGTCCACATATTAACCTTGCTATATATAGGAGGAAACTAAAATGGTAAGAAGTACTATGAACGTACCGCGTTCACTTTTCATTGGATTTGATCCAATATTAAACGAACTTGAAAGAATCCACACAGCTGGAAGATCTCAAGACAATTATCCCCCACACAACGTCGTAAAGATCGATGAAGAAAACTTCAACATCGAACTTGCTGTTGCAGGATTTTCAGAAGAAGATATTGCACTAGAAGTTAAGGATGGGATTCTATTAATAAAGGGACAACATCAAAATGATGATGATCGTGAATACGCACACAAAGGTATCTCAACCCGCAAATTCGAGAAGTCCTTCCGACTCTCTGAATTTGTCGTAATAGACGGGGCTGATCTTGTGAATGGAATACTCGTGGTGAATGCCAGAGTTGAAGTTCCAGAAGAGAGGCGTCCTAGGAAGATCGAAATCGGGTCTGCTGGGGCATCAAAGAAGAAGGAATTTATTCAAGAATAGATTCCGGTGAGCAGCGAGAACTCAGTGGATTGTAATAAACAATTTACTGGAGTCAATCATGGGTTACATACGTAAACACAAAGATGGCATTAGGACTGGATTCGAATTTGCATTTTTATTAGTTGGAGTATTATGTATTTCACCACTAATAATTTATGTACAAGCGAGTTCGTTTTAACGCACACTTGGACGGGAGAGAGTAATCTCTCCCATTCATTCCTACATAAAAGTGCGACATTTTTACACTTTTTGGTACATAAAAGTGTACAACGTGTTAGGAATATGATATAATATGTACATATAAATTTGAAATGGTTATACTATGAACACAAAATTTTACACTAACGTTTCGCGTTATGGCAACTCATTGCTTTATCGCGGTTATAAAAACGGTAAAAAGATACAAACAAAAATAAAATACCAACCTACTTATTTTGTAAGTACGGCAAAACCTTCTAACTGGAAATCACTTGATGGAGCTAATGTGTCTCCAATCAATTTTGATTCTATGCGCGACGCAAAAGAATGGTTACAAGTAAATTCACAAGTTGTCGGTAGGCATATCTACGGCAATAACAAACACATCCCAGCTTTTATCAACGACGAATTTCCAGGTGAAATAGCGTTTGATAGAAACCAAATTAACGTATCTACGATCGATATCGAGGTACAATCCGATGCAGGATTCCCAGAGCCTGAACAAGCAGCTCATGAGATTACTGCAATCTGTATGAAAAACAATATTGACAACACATTTTATGTGTGGGGTCTTAAAGACTATGATGTTGAAAATAGCATCATGCAAGAAAATCGTGTTGTCTATAAACACTGTAAAACCGAATCAGAACTTTTACTTGACTTTATTGCTCATTGGTCTTTACCATCACAATGTCCAGATGTAATCACTGGTTGGAACTCACGGTTCTTTGATATACCTTATATCGTAAACCGTATTATTAAAATTCACGGAGAAGAGTTTGTCCGTAGATTATCTCCATGGGGATTAATCGATCGACGCGATGTTACCACAATGCAACGCAAACAAATGGCCTATGATATTCAAGGTATTGCTCAAATGGATTATCTTGATTTATTCCGAAAGTTTGGATATTCATATGGTCCACAAGAATCATATAAGCTTGATCATATCGCTTCTGTAGTCCTTGGTGAAAAGAAACTAAGCTATGAAGAACATGGCAACTTGCATACTTTATATAAGCATGATCATCAAAAGTTTATTGACTACAACATTAAAGACGTAGATCTAGTTGATCGATTCGAAGACAAAATGGGATTGATTACACTTGCTCTAACTATGGCATATCGTGGTGGTGTAAACTACAGCGATGTTATGGGTACTACTGCAATATGGGATGCAATCATATTTCGTAATTTGTATGCTAATCAAGTTATAATTCCATTCGCTGAAGAAAAGTTTAAAACGCCTTATCCTGGTGGTTATGTTAAAGATCCACATGTTGGAATGCACGAATGGGTGGTTTCTTTTGACTTAAACTCGCTATATCCATCAATTATTATGCAGAATAACATGTCTCCAGAAACTATTATTCCAGGCAAAGTTGCTAATGTTAATGTTGATAGTCTTCTTTCTGGAGAAATCCGACCTAGACTTGACACTAATGAATGTGCTTCTGCCTCAGGTCAGTATTTTAAAACTGATGAGCAAGGTATTCTACCTAAGATTATTGATGAAATGTACAGCGAACGTGTTGTAATAAAAAGACAAATGATTAACTCACAGCGCGAACTAGAAAGGATTGATAAAAATGATAAACAAGAACTATACCGAGTCCAAAGGGATATCGCGATTGCAGAAAACCAACAGATGTCTATTAAGATTCTCCTTAATTCTCTTTATGGTGCTCTCGGCAACAAGTATTTCAGATTCTTCGATCAACGAATCGCAGAAGGAATTACACTTACTGGACAGCTTACAATTCGATGGGCTGAAAAGGCAATCAATACTTACCTCAACTCAGTGCTTAAAACTAAGAAAGACTATGTTCTTGCGATCGACACCGATTCGGTGTATGTTTGCTTAGATGATCTTGTCTCTGCTGTTAACCCAAAAAATCCATTAGAGTTTGTCGACACTGTTTGTAAAGAAAAGCTTGAAGATGTCCTTGAAAAATCTTACGACGAATTGTTTGATATCATGGGCGGTATTGAAAATCGTATGGTAATGAAACGTGAAGCTATTGCCGATCGTGGCATTTGGACTGCTAAAAAACGATATATCTTAAATGTCCTTGATAACGAGGGAGTACGTTACGCCGAACCTAAACTTAAGATTATGGGTATCGAAGCAATCAAATCTTCGACACCAGCACCTTGCCGTGAAGCCCTTAAAGAAATGTTTAAAACAATTATCGGAGGAACTGAACGTGATGTACAGAACAACATCGAATCATTCCGAACGTATTTTAAAACACTGTCACCAGATCAAATTGCATTTCCACGTGGGATTACAAATCTAACACAGTTTAAAGATAAACAAACAATCTACCGCAAAGGAACTCCAATCCATGCACGTGGCGGTATCTTATACAACAAGATGTTAAAAGATATGTCACTAGATAAGCAATACAACAAAATTCAAAATGGCGAGAAAATCAAGTTTATATACTTGCGCACTCCAAATCACATCAAGGAAAATGTAATCTCTTTCTTAGATTACCTTCCGGAAGAGTTTGGCTTACATCGTTATATTGATTACGATACACAATTTAATAAAACATTCTTAGATGTTATCGACCCGATCTTATCGGCAGTCGGATGGAATTCTAAAGAGATAGCGACACTCGATGAATTCTTTTAAAATAGTTGTGTACAAACCATTAAAGTCGTGTTATAATATACCATATACAGGAGAAAAAGATGAAAATAGTAAGACTGACAACAGGTGATGAAGTCATTTGTAATGTCGAAGAAACAGAAAACTCGGTTGCGATAAG
>FZLS01000183.1 GCA_900197625.1 Rhodobacteraceae bacterium Water-Bin34
TGGTATTAGCAACTGTATGGAGCTGTGCCGATGACGAAAAAAACGTGAATTTAAGTGCTGTTGAAGCCCCTACAGCCCTTGCAATGGCATTTGATGTCACACAAGACAATACAGGATTGGTTACCATCACGCCTACTGCTGAAGGCGCTATTACGTTCGATATTTCTTTAGGCGATGATACCGCTGAATTAGTAGAACTTGAAAATGGGAGCAATACTGAGCACACTTACGCAGAGGGCACTTACACAGTTACTGCTACTGCTTACGGTATAACTGGCCTTTCAACTACATTGAGCCAAGAATTAGTGGTGTCTTTTAATGCACCTGAAAATTTGGAGGTAACAGTTGAGAATAGTACATCTGTATCAAAATTAGTTAATGTTACTGTAGATGCAGATTATGCAGTTAGTTTTGATGTTTACTCTGGTGAGACTGGCAATACAGATCCTATTTCTGTAAATATTGGTGAAACTGCTGCTATTCAATACAATGATGCTGGGGTTTACGATATCACAATTGAAGTGAAAGGGGCAGCGATTCAAACCACAACTTATGTTGAAGAGGACTTTGAAGTTACAGAAATTTTAGCGCCAACAACAGCAGCACCAACACCACCAGCAAGACAGCCTGGAGATGTTGTTTCAATTTACAGTGACGCATACACTAACATAACATTGACTGAACTAAACCCTAACTGGGCACAGTCAACTGTTTTGACTGAAGTTCAGGTTGAGGGTAACAATACTTGGTTCTACAGTAACTTAAATTATACAGGAATAGTTACAGATTATGGTAATCCAACAGATTTATCTGCAAAAGAATTTGTACATTTTGATTATTGGACTCCAGACGCAACTCAATTAGGGTTAAAGATTGTCAATACATCTTATGCAGATGGTGACCCTCTGAAAGAGGATATAGAAATCGTTGATGATATAGTTCTAGGTGAATGGAGGAGTGTTGAAATTCCTCTAGAAGATTACACTACTGATTTATCTGGTGTAACTCAACTTTTGTTTGATTCAATGGGCTCTGGAACTCCAATTGTTTATATAGATAATCTTTATTTTTATAAACAACCATCAAATTCAACTGCTCAGGTTATCGATTTTGAGGGAGGTTACACATTAAGCTCTTTTGATGGTGGTGATATTTCAGTCATTGCTAATCCAGATTCAAACGGCAACACCTCTACTAGTGTAGCACAATTGGTAAAAGGATCAGGACAAACTTGGGGCGGTTCAAAAATAACCTTAGACGATCCATTTGATTTATCAAATCCAATTGTTACAGTTAAAGTATGGTCTCCAAGAGTTGGGTTAAATCTTCTCATGAAATTTGAAGATAATGTTCCATGGCCAAATAATACAGGTTCAGCTGAAATTACAGAAACAACAACGGTGGCTAATCAATGGCAAACCTTAACATTCGATCATTCAGGGATTAGTGAAAGCATCGATTGGTATAACATGGTTCTTATTATGGATAATGGAACTGCGGGAGATGGATCTGAGAATTACACTATTTACTTAGATGATTTTACATCTTCTCCTATACTTGATTTTGAACCGCAATTTTCTGAAATGAGTTCTTTTGATGGTGGTGACATTTCAGTTATTGCTAATCCAGACTCTAATGGTAACCCTTCTACAATGGTAGCACAAATGGTAAAAGGATCAGGACAGACTTGGGGCGGTTCAAAAATAACTGTATCAACACCTTATAACCTAAGTGCATCATCTACTGTTACAGTTAAAGTATGGTCTCCAAGAGTTGGGTTAAATCTTCTCATGAAATTTGAAGATAATGTTCCATGGCCAAATAATACAGGTTCAGCTGAAATTACAGAAACAACAACGGTGGCTAATCAATGGCAAACCTTAACATTCGATCATTCAGGGATTAGTGAAAGCATCGATTGGTATAACATGGTTCTTATTATGGATAATGGAACTGCGGGAGATGGATCTGAGAATTACACTATTTATTTAGACGATATAACAATAAATTAATTTTAAGAAATTATGAAAAATTTAAAATATTTATCAGTGCTTTTTCTTTCACTGCTTATGGTTACAGCATGTGAAGAAGACGATCATGAGTTTGGAGCGATTATTACACCGACAAGTGTAGGTGTCAATGCAGAGATTATCGGCTTAGACGCAGATAACCCTTATGGAAATGGCGATGGATTTGTATCTTTTACAGCAACTGCCGATAACGCTTTAGCCTATCAATTTGAATTTGGTGATGGTAATTCAACAACAAATTCTTCAGGGATTTATACTCATAGGTATACTCAAGTAGGAGTAAATTCCTACACTGTCATAGTGAGTGCTGTAGGGACTGCAGGGGTATTATCAAGCACAACATTTGACGTTGAAGTTTTTAGTTCTTTTCAAGATGCAGAAGCTGAAACATTTTTAGCTGGAGCTAATGAGGGCGACAGCAAAACATGGGTATGGGCTTCAGACATTGATTTATTTGTAGGTTTAGGCCCTGTAACCGATGATTACGGTAATGGAGAATTTGCTTATGAAGGATGGTGGAATACTATACAAGCTAATGATGCCGAAAAATCATGCATGTATACTAATGAATTTGTATTTACAAAAACAGATAATGGTATGACTTTTGAACAAACTGCAGGCCCTGCTTTTGTGCCTGGTGCTTATGCTGATATTATTGGCGTTACAGGGGATACCTGTCACGACGAAACAGTAGCGACAACAATGTTTGGGGTAAAGAACGTATCATTCTCGCCATCTACATCCAAAGCAGCTTTGGAGGGAAGTTATAACGAAGAACCTTACCGACAAACTACCTTCAAAATATCTGACGCTGGATTCATGGGTTGGTATGTTGGTGATGTAGAATATGACATCATATCCATTACTGCAAATACGCTTCATGTACGTTGTATACAAGAAGGAGGCGGCTTTGCGTGGTATGCTAGATATAAATCTGAATAATTTATTTAAAATATACGAGGCAGACAGTTTTATCTGCCTCTTTATCTCTTTTTAAGATGAAAAATAATTCCCTATTATCTATTCTTAGTATCCTTTTCAGCTTGTCAGCACTAACTTTTTCATGCTCATCTGGAGGAGATAGTGGATCTTCTGGAGGTGGTAACAATGGCGGTGGTGGATCACAGCAAGTTATCCCTTCTAATCTCGTGGTCAATGTTACAATTGAAGGTCAAGACGACCAAAATCTAAATGGCGATGGCTCTGGACAATTTTCGGTTACAGCGACAGCAACAAATACAGTAAAATTTGGGTTTAAAGTTGGAAACAGTGGAACAGAAACACAAAACACTACTGGATTATTTTCATATACAGTTACAGATTTAGGAACTAATCAGTTTCCTTTGTACGTTTATGCATACTCCAGTACTGACGACCGAATCAGTAAAATAACCAATCTAACCGTTTATGTTTTAGGTAGTGGTGGCTCTGGAAACAATGATGTTCTTGTTTGGTCAGATGAATTTGACGGAAATGGAGTAATAAATTCTAGCATATGGAATTATGAGCTTGGAAATGGCTCCAATGGATGGGGCAACCAAGAAGTTCAAAACTACACATCAAATTCTAATAACATTAAAAAAGAGGGTGGAATTTTAAAAATCACGGCTATAAAGGAATCCAACGGTACATATACCTCTGCTCGTATTAAAACACAAGACAAATTTGAATTTAAATATGGGCTTATAGAAATTCGTGCTAAGTTACCATCTGCACAAGGAACTTGGCCTGCTCTATGGATGTTAGGGGCAAATTTCACGGGAGTTGGGTGGCCACAATGTGGTGAAATTGATATCATGGAACAATTCCAAAATAAGAATAGAGTAAAATCAACGTTACATTGGAAGCTTTCGGATGGTGAGCGTGGAGAATACGGCCTCGAAACGGCTAACAAC
>FZLS01000154.1 GCA_900197625.1 Rhodobacteraceae bacterium Water-Bin34
AAGAACCATCAGGCCTCATATGAGCCGTAAATGTTGCTTGCGTCTGAACATCATGGCCTAGCAATTTACCGCCACCAACAGTGCTTGTTTCCATGGCAGGTAATCCATATCGCCCAGAGTCTATTGGTTTACTGGTTTCCTGAAGAGTCATTGATCCGGCCTTATCACCAAGCATTTTTAGTCTCCATTTCAGTTATTCTATAAAAGTCGTAACAAGCTTACTATTCGACTTTTGAAAATCCACTCTTTTTATTGAAGTAGTTATTGCAAGGCTCATTTTAACGTACATTTTGCGTAGAAGAACTATTCTATAGTTGAGTTAACCCATCGCTATACCAGCGCCATCCATAACAACGCCTGAAGCGCCCTTGAGGACGATCTTATACGTGTTATTACCCTTCACGCCACATTTATGGCATCTGGCTCTCTGACGTACCTCATGGGCTGTGGTGTTAAATTTAAATACCACTTTCAACTTTGAACTGGAAAAGCGCACAATGTTGAAATAGCAATATGTATAAGTTTTAATGTGTTGTAATGAAGGAGCAAACACATGAGGTTTATGGCTATTGTAACGGTAAACAATCCAGAAATGTCTTCAGCAGACTGGATTGCTCATCATACAAAGATGCAGAAGTTTACAAGTGATTTTGTGGACAACGAAGTTTTTGCAGCGGTTAACAATAGACAGGCAATCATATCTGGCGAGATGAATGAAGCGGATCAAGCTAAAATGGATGCACATGTAACCCGTCCTGAGAGCGTAGCATTTGATACACTCGCCCAAGTAACGGTGGAAGCCTTTAACTGTAGCTCAATGGATTAAAAGCGCTCAGCCGCATTCAAAACAGTCTGACAGACCATTTGCCACCTCTAGATTTTGTAACACACTTTTAGTGTACTTCGTGTGCTGTGATGTTGAAGGCAGACTACTTCCATATTTAGACTAGATAAAAAAGAGACTGTGCTTAGCAATGGAATATCAATGCTGCGTATTAAAATGAGAGGATATGCGAATGAAAACCCAAGTTATGACATTCAATATAAGCAACTCTTTTGAGGAGTGGGCTAACTATTTTGACTCACACCGTGAGATTCAAGCAGCAGCAGGTATGACGCCTTTATTCCGAGGCCCTCATGAAAGCGATCCCCAGAAGGTATGTGTAGTACTCCAAATAGAGGACGAAGAGAAAGTTGGAGCATTTATGGCAGAAAATGAAGCAGCGATTTTGGACTCGGGTCACCTGCTCGAAACAACAGAGAGCAATACTTATTTGTAACCTTTCGGTTTAAATCTTTTCGTGAACACGGTCTGATACGTGTTGTTACCCTTGACGCCGCAGTTATGGCATCTGGCTCTCTGACGTACCTCGTTAGCAGGACAGGGTGATTCACCAAAAAGCGATGCAAAAATTAAACTGGTTTGAACGATTATAACATGCATTATAATCAACAGTTAGCTTTCAAAATGGAGTGAATAATGACGAACTTAATGAATTCTACTTCTGATCGTGATCGTCGTCAACGTAATGGAGCCACTAGAGGTCGTGATTTATATTGGGGCTTTACTATTGGAACTCTAAGCAATTTGGTCACTTTGTTTATTATCGCACAAGCTGGTCGCTTACCAACACTTGCAATATCAGCAATGATTGTAGCTACATTCGTTTTTGTAATGATAAACTCATTTGACTGCATGGATGACCTTAAAGCCAACGCAGACGATATGGATGCCGATGAGGCAGCGACAAATTTTGGTGCGAAGTTTAGGAAGGCTCCTTGGGGAATGTTTAAGGCGGTCGTTACAGTTATGTTCGGCGGCGTCGCAGTTACTCAACTTGGATCAATCTGGGGCTTTATGTGAAGTTTTGATTAGTGCTACCTAACCCCAGCACCATCCATCGCAACATCAAGGAGGCGTAGTCTCCGACTACTTGAATTACCCGTGTAAACGATCTGATACGTGTTGTTACCCTTCACGCCACAGGCATGGCATCTGGCCTTCTGATGTATTTCTTAGATTTTTGACACACCGCTTCAACATACAGACTAGACGGCCTGTGCGATTCCAATGGTAGAAGGGATTAAGACGCATTTCTTTATTACTCGAGGCAAAAGGAAAGCTCAAATGTCATCACTAGAATTTTATACAAGTCTCTCTGCTATCTGGATCGCAATAGCATGGGTTCCTTATATTTTGGATAGGATCATGGTTCACGGTCTTGCTGGCACAATGGCAAATCCAACTCCCAGTTTGGCGCAACAATCTAATTGGGCAATGCGAGCCAAGGCAGCCCATGGTGTGGCAATACAAGCATTCGCAGCATATGCGCCTTTAGCAATTCTTGCTATGATACGTATTCCTGAGGATGGCTATCCAGGTATTTTGGCTATGACATTCTTTATTGGTATATTTGCTCACTACATCATCTATGCAATCGGAATAACTGTTTTGCGTACTTTGAGTTTTGCGCTTGCTTCATTATCCACACTGGCACTGGGTTTAAGGATAATTGGTATCATTTAACCTTTAGTTAATATGCTTGAAGCGGCATCGCCTCCAACGACAGCTGTAAGGTTTGCTACCTCTAGCATCGTATGGTGCTTACAGAGGCCGCAGGTGATGCTTAGTTGGTGCTGTGTAATGGTTGAGAGTTTGGTCAAATCTTTTCGCACTCGGATGTTGCGACGAATACCCCCAACTGTAGGTGTGTCACCTCAGTTAGCGTTTTGCCGTCAAATAATATCCTTTGATAATTAACGCTAGGTTCTCCCATACTGACTGATCTTTTTTGATATTCTGCGGAAAGAGCAACCAAGAACTGCTCGCCCAGCGCCTCTATTGTTACGATGTCGTGAATAACGGTGCTAAATGAGGGTCTTTTGTAATTAACTACAACTTTACTCCACTCGCTCCACCGCTCTACTTCGGCTTACTATCAAAACCACGTTCATGAAGCAGATCTTCGACATTACTAGGTGAGAGCGCAAACCGAACGTACAGCATCAAAGCCAGACGGATGATCTCTCGGCCCGTTTTATAGTACCTAAATGGAGAGTGTTATGTCATACAGCGAGGCTACGAAACCGCCCTGCACGGCTCAGGCGCATTTTGTCTGAGAGTGCCATCTTCGGTGCTAAGGATTAGCATCTCAGCAAGAAGCTGACCCGACTCAGACAGTGAGTTGTATCCGTTGATGAACTGCATTTTACGCCCATAATCCATGGCTGCTAGGAGCGAACCTTCCGGTACTCGCTGCTCGCAATAAGCTAACACAACTTCAAACTTCAAAAATTCTTGAATCCTGTCCATGGTTAAATTGTAACATGCAAATCTATTCAAACCAGAAATGACGTTTGGTCAACCGTAGGTGTATTATTGGGATGGATGAAAAGTGTGCTTTTCTCGACACCACCTATCGTGACAGATAAATACAACAGCAGTTGGACTTAAGTTGATAATGGTTCCAGCTAAAAAGTATAATTTTATGATTGATTTTATTTTTAAACTATGTTAAGGTCTTCGTTCGGTAAAATTAAGGAGAGGTCGGTCACAGCCCTCTTAAAAAAAAGGCCCGTTTGTAAAAGAGGCCGTAGATATGGATTTTATGAAAAGCTTTTTTGGAAAGCCTCGTTCGAGATTTTCAGTTGGTGATATACTTTATAATGAAAAATCAAGAAAAACGCTTCTTCTAAAAAAAGAAGTTTACGTATGCAATATCAAACATTTTAGTGCATCAGTGGAATGTGCTGGTGGGTGCGCATCAACTTTTTTAAGCGAAGAAGGGTTATATGCTTCGAAGTATGTAAAAATTAGTACTGATAAAAAAGTTGTTGGTAAAAAAAAATTAAGGACTCAAAAGCCTTGCGCTAGCTATTGAAATTGGAGACGCCTGTTTTGCCCATCTGTAACTCGTGTAAGAAGTTTTCATTCGTTGATACTGAGGAATGTTTAAATTGTGGGAGCCTAGACTCGTCACAGTCGAAACGCGTTTATGCGTTTGCGTGGACAATCGGTAGTGTCGTTATTTCTGTCATTATTTGGAGTATTTGGGAAACATTTAAGTGATAAATTAGTTAAGCATTAACTCAGCGACATCAAAATCAGCATCGCGATAGTAAGGCGGAGTACGCACTATGTCAGTCAACGGCGCCCCTCTCTGCATCAGACATATCATATTTCCGATCTTCTCAGCTTAATAGATGTTTCTGTAAGCCTAACTCCGCACTCTGTTATAAGAAAATCTTTACCTAGGATTCCTACACGCAAAACGGGCCAACCCAATTCGTTTCCCCATGAATCCTAGGGGCCCCATCAGCCTCACGGAGAGCCTCGTAAAAGCACGATAGCGTGGGTTTATGAAGTTGTGTGAGCTAGGCCTTTTGGTGCATCAGGCAGCGTTATTGAGTATCCTATGAACTGACATACGTGAGATGCCCATCTGGTCAGCTATCTTGTACGTGGACAGACCCTCAGCCTTGAGCTTGCGTACCTCATCACGGTCTATCACAGGCTTACGCTTGCGGTTCTTGTAAACACCACGCTCTTTAGCTTTGGCAATGCCCTCTGCCTGACGCTTGCGTATGATGTTACGCTCAAACTCAGCAAAAGCGCCCATCATCTGTAGTTGTAGTTTGGCGAAGGCATCATCAGCACCAGCACTAAACGTCAGGTTCTCACTCAAGAACGAGATAGTCACACCCTTGTCGTTAAGTTGACTGATAATCGACTGTAGATCACGTAAGTCTCTTGCCAGTCGGTCTATGGAGTGAACCTTAACAGTATCGCCCTCACGAGCGTAATCAATCATGGCAACCAAGGCTGGTCGATCAGATGCACTCTTGCCTGACAGCTTCTCCTCAAAGACCTTATCAAGTTCACCCAAGTCCTGACGATCCGTAGACTGACTGTCGGAGCTAACTCGCTTGTACCCAATTAAAGACATCACATACCTCATTAGTAACATATGAGT
>FZLS01000176.1 GCA_900197625.1 Rhodobacteraceae bacterium Water-Bin34
ATGAATGCGTCCCGACAAGTCACCCGTTGCGCATTAGTTTGAAGTTCTACGTCTTGAAGAAGACTTTCCAGCTCGAAGGCGTTACAGAATAGAATCCACTGTTTGTCACTAACAACACCAACAAAAATCTTTTTGCCATCTGCTGTAGCAAATACGTCATAGACAGCCCATGCAGATACACGCTCAGGCATTGGTGCTGCAGCAATTCCTGTTTGGCGATACTGAACCATGTGTTGTGCAACAAGGAACATATTACTCTCGAACAAACCAGAGCGAACAAAAGTACCTTTGCCAGTTTGATGGCGTTCTAATAGTGCCGCCTGAATAGCAATTACCCCAAATAAACCGCCCATCACATCATTTACTGAAGCTCCAGCTCGCATTGGGTTTCCTTCAGGACCTGTCATGTATGCTAATCCACCCATCATTTGAACTACTTCATCCAGTGCAGCACGTTTTTCATACGGACCACTAAGGAAACCCTTTAATGCGCAATAAACTAAATTAGGATTGATTTTTTGCATTGCGTCATAACCAAGACCTAGGCGATCTAATACTCCTGCACCAAAGTTTTCAATTAGTACATCAGAGGCGCAAACTAGTTCTTTCGCAAATTTGAGACCCTCTTCAGATTTTAAGTTAACTGATATACTACGCTTGTTGCGATTATATGCTCCGAAATAGCCCGAACCCGACCCAGGCAAGTAACGTGTTTTGTCACCATCTTGAGCAGGTTCAACTTTAACCACGTCAGCGCCAAGATCAGCAAGAATCAGCCCACAGGTAGGACCCATGACCATATGACTAAATTCGACAACTCTAATACCATCTAGTGGGCGTGTTTTACTATTCATTATGAGTTCCTTTTCGCAGCGTAAGTAAAACCTTTAGGCAAGCCAACTTCGGGAACATTTCCATAGAGGACTTCATCTGGAAGTCCGCGCAACAAAACCTCTCGTGAAGCAATTAAAGCATCTAGGTCAATACCTGTATTCAAACCCATTGCTTCAAGCATAAACACCAAATCTTCAGTCACAATATTTCCTGTTGCACCGGGTGCATAAGGGCAACCACCTAGTCCACCTAGTGAAGAGTCGAAGGTGGATACATCAACCTCAATTGCAGCCACGACATTTGCTAAACCTTGCCCTCGGGTATTATGCAGATGGGCACCTCCCATTTTTTCATCCCCTATCTCTGAGCGCAAACGGCGGAACATGCGCTTGATCTGTGCCGGGTTGGCATAACCAGTTGTATCAGAGAGGCCGATGCTATCCGCACCCGCTCTTGCTAACAAACCAGCCATCTCAATAACCCAGTCTTCCGATACCGTTCCTTCAAGTGTGCAACCAAACGCAGTCGAGATACCAACTTCTATATCTGGGCGTTGTTTTACAGGGAGATTATCTCGAAACTTACAAATTCGGTGAACTTCTTCAATAGCCTCTGCAGGGGTTTTCCCTATATTCTTTATGCTATGCGCATGTGAAGCGGATGGAGGAATAGTTAGCTTTCGCGCACCCGCTGCAACAGCTAATTCTGCACCCTTAAGATTTGGGACTAATGCCAAAACCATAAGATTATCAATTTTATTTGTTTCACTTACAAGTTTGGCACAATCAGCCATCTGAGGTAATAGACGAGGTGAAACAAACGAACCAACTTCGATTTCTTGAATTCCCGAAGCTGCCAAAGCTTTAATCCAATTCAGCTTATCTTGTGTGTCCATAATGCGTTTAATGCTTTGCAGCCCATCGCGTGGACCAACTTCACTCACTAATATGTCAATTTCTTGAGGCACGCATAGTCCTTCCTATGTAACTATTTTAAATTAAACATATTTTTATAATTCTAAAATCTATGCCTAAATCTTCTGTAATATATGTTTTGTTATCCACGTCCTTTGTGAACGACCTTCGCCGCTGTAAAGAATTCTCGGCAAAGACTACCTTTTTCGGGCGCACCGTACGATGAGCCTTTACGACCTGTAAATGGTGCATGAAAATCCATACCCGCTGTGGGTAAGTTAACCTGAACCATACCTGCTTCAGCGTTTCGTGTAAAATAGTCAATCTTAACAGCGTCCTGCGTGACAATTCCTGATGACAAGCCAAAGTCGGCGTCATTTGCTGTTTCAAGTGCTGCATCAAAATCTGGCACTCTAAAAACAGCAGCAATAGGTCCAAAGATTTCATCACGTGCAATTGCAGATTGAGGTGACACTTCTGTAAAAAGAGTTGGAGCAAAATAATATCCTGGAGATTTGACATCGATCTGCCCACTTCTTGAAGCAAGCGTTGCGCCATCAACTTCAGCTTGGGAAACGTAACTTTTGTTAATTTCTAACTGTGCCTCACTGGCAACTGGGCCAATTTGGGTGTCAGGCGCACGAGCATCACCAACCCTGAGTTCCTTCATTGCTTCGCTCATTCGATCAACAAAATTTTCATATATTCCATCTGTTACGATTAATCGAGATGATGCCGTACATCTTTGACCCGTTGAAAAAAAACTACCTTGAATCGCACAATGCACAGCTAAATCTAAATTAGCATCATCAAGTATAATCAATGGGTTCTTACCTCCCATCTCTAATTGCATTTTTGCTCCACGGGCGAAAAGTGATGCACCTATCTTACGACCTACAGGTGTGGAACCAGTGAAAGTAACACCAGAAACTTTGGGGTGGGAAACGATCACCTCGCCTACTTCAGCTCCTGTCCCCATTACAAGATTAAATACACCTTCTGGCAAACCTGCACGAGCAATAATATCTGACAATAGCCAAGCTGATCCAGGTACCAGCTCAGCAGGTTTAAAAACAACAGTATTACCGTAAGCCAGAGCAGGTGCAATTTTCCATGCCGGAATTGCTTGTGGGAAATTCCAGGGTGTAATCACACCTATCACGCCGATTGGTTCCCGCAGAACGTTAAGTGATACACCTTCCCGAAGGGACTGGTACATTTCACCGGTTGCTCGATAAGCTTCAGCCGCAAAATATTTAAACAAATGTCCTGCCCGATGCGCCTCTGCAGTAGCTTCTGATAATGTTTTGCCCTCTTCGCGTGACAGCATATCTCCGAGTTCATCCACACGCGCAAGGATTTCTGACCCAATTTTATCAAGCGCCTCAAAACGTACTAAAGGTGATGTATCACGCCATTTGGAAAAAGCCGTAGCCGCACATTCAATCGCTTCATTTGTTTGAGCACCACTAGCCTGCGCATAATGACCAATCGTGTCATTCAAGTCAGATGGATTAATATTCGCTTTAGCATCATTATTAGTGACCCAAGATCCAGCTATAAAATTAGGAAACAATTGACCGTTCATAGCACTTCCTCCAAAACTGGTCGCCATCCGATATCTTCATGTCGATGGTCCACTGTATTTACGTAAAAGTATGTTGGACCATGATAACCTCTACATACCCGACCATTTTCTCGGCTTGCGACTGGTTCAGCTGTCCAACTTACAGCACCAAACCAATTCCATAAACTATTGTGTGCTGAATTTAGATGATCCGGCCCAAGCGGAGCAATATTATCCGAAACCTCAATTTTTGGTGCGTTCAACACATTACCACCAACTAAAGTATCCCATTCATTAGACAGCAATGCTCCTTTGTAAGGATCATCGTGGGGAGTATCACCCCCAGTCATTAATCGGCAACAAAACTGCTTTCCATCAATACACACATTTATGCCATAGACATATCCAGCATCGTTCAAATCTTGCCAACTTACGCGAGCTAATAACATGCGATCTGCTACTAGGTAGTGTTTACCTTCTTGTTTAAACACATGCCAGATAAGCCGATCTGACGGTTCTTTGGGACTATCTATAAAAGACCAGTTATTCCAATTTGGGTCACTTTCAAATTCAGGAATATTACCTGTTTGCAGTCCCTCATAGGGACATAATATCGAAAGATCAGTTATCCAAGGTCTAGATGCTGGAGTAAGAGTTTGCCCCCTATGAGATAATCCACCCAATTTTTGAATTCCAATGTAATTCATTACAGCGAAACCTCCGTTTGGGTGCGGAATTTACGAAGGATCCGAAATAGCATTTCCGCTGCCAGAAATT
>FZLS01000136.1 GCA_900197625.1 Rhodobacteraceae bacterium Water-Bin34
CCAAAAGTACTCTTCTAGCAACATCAGGCTCAAAGGTACCTTTTGCATCTAACCAAGCTCCAATTGCTCCAGCTCTCCATTGAGTTAACTCAGCTTCGGTTGGAACATACCATTCATTGGCAGATGCCTTGATGATATCCTCTCCATTTTTAATCCAAGCATTATCTAACTCATTTACTTTTTCTCCATAAGCATCAGCAGCTTCATGTAACCATTCACGTTGTTGGTCTGACATTGCATTATACTGATTTGCATCCATAGCTAGAATATTTCCAGACCACATTCCGCCAATTTCTGTGAAATATTTTGCAACTTCATGCAACTTAGCAACTTCCTGCCACGGGCTAGCAACATACTGACCCTCAACTACACCTGACTGAAGGCCTTGATATAATTGACTCCAATCATAAGGCGTCGGAACTGCACCCCAATTTTTTACGAGCATAAACTCAACGGGACTTTTTGTAGTACGCCACTTGAGTCCTTTCATATCGTCAGGAACTCGCACTGATTTAGTAGCGTTTCCAAGCTGTCTAAAGCCACCACTTGAATATACAGAAAGGCAAATATGACCAGCATTTTCTAGTGCCAGTTTACACTGTCTTTCTGCCAACCAATCATTAGATATTCGTTTTGCGTCTTCGAGTGACTTAAAGATAAAAGGCAAATCGAAGATTGCTAATTCTGATCCAAAATTTCCATAGTTTGCTGTAGAGCTAGTCCATAGTGCTATGAGACCTTGATTAGCTTGTTCACCGCATTTTTGTTCAGCACATAATGTTTTTTGGTAGTACGGTTCTATAGTAACCTCTCCACCAGATGCTTTTTCCATGGCTGGTATTAGGGCCTGATCTATGGCATCGCCAATAGGCATACCCAGCCTGCCTGTAGTCCCAAGCTTAAGTGTTAAGTCTGCTGCAGCAATCTGCGCAGAAAAAGTAGTTATAGACGCTATGACGAGCGCCTTGAAAATGTGTTTTGTACTCATGAATTAGATCCCTCATCAATTAAATTTCATGTTTACATCATTCATCGCAACCCTTGCCAAAGAAAGAGACAGATGGTTAGAATGAAAAGGACAGATGGTTTTGCTAAAGACACCAGGTTTTTCAGAGGGTTATTATTAAGATTGAAAAATCCACCCACAGAGATGAAATTGCAGTTTTTATTATAGATCAAGGAGGTCCATTTGAGTTCAACTACGCCAAGGTTTTTGAAACTTCCTGATGCTTCTAATCTAAGTCTGAGGGATCAAATCTGTGAAGTTATCAGTTCAGCTATAATATCCAAATCATTAGCTCATGATCGGGCATTACCATCATGTCGCGATTTGGCAAACCAATTTGGGGTTTCAAGAAATACTGTATTTGCAGCATATAACAAATTGATTGACCTAGATTTTCTTGTTTCCCGTGATAGATCAGGCTATTTCATCAATCCACAAATGGCTAGCCTTAACAACCTTCAAAATGAACTTAGGACTGCTGCCCAAGATGAAAAACCTTGTATTGTAAGCTTTCCACCAAATGAACTTAGTCCTGTGGTTAATCCATTAGATTGGAATTCCTATCCATATCCATTTATCTATAACCAAATCGATCCTGATCTTTTCCCAGTCGCTAGCTGGCGAGAATGCACAAGGCAGGCTTTGGGAAGAACAAAAACTCCAATCTGGGCTAGTGACTCAGTAGAAAGTGATAGCCCACAATTAATCCAGCAACTTCGACAGCGTTTACTTAATACACGGAGTATATACGCAGAAGAAGATGAAATCTTAATAACTTTAGGTTCACAGAACGCTCTGTTTATCCTAGGAACTATTTTTTCTAAATTTGGGAAACCCATTGCTCTTGAAGATCCTGGATTCTTTGGTGCAAGAAATGCTTTTCGTATGTCTGGAAGTGAACTTATTGGTGTACCGATCGATGGTGATGGAATCATACCGACTAAAATTCCAAACGGATGCCAACTAGTTTTCACAACACCTAGCCATCAATTTCCAACAATGATTACGATGAGCCAATCGCGTCGAAAAGAATTATTAAAAGCTGCGGATGAGAAAGATTTTCTTATCATTGAGGATGATTACGAAGCAGAGATGAATTATTTTTCACAATCTTCACATTCAATGATGTCAATGGATACAAGTGGTCGGGTTATTTACGTTGGAAGTCTATCAAAAACACTCTCGCCCGGAATTCGGCTAGGCTTTATTGTTGCACATAGAGATATTATCCGCGAAGCGAGAATTGCGCGCGGTGTAATGATGCGCCACCCCCCTACTATAGTGCAAGAAATTGTTGCGTTATTTTTTCAACTTGGTCATTACGACGCTCATTTAAATAATATTGAGAGGCGCTATCAAAAACGCTGGCAAGCGATGGACATTGCTTTAGGCAAACATCTTAATATGTTAAAACGAACAAAATCCAAAGGTGGCACCTCATTTTGGCTTACAGGTCCAGAAGGATTTGATGCATCGATCCTAGCCAATCGTTTAAGGGCTAAGGGCGTCTTGATCGATCGGGGTCAGGATTACTACTTAAATTATAATGAAAAGCGAAACTTTCGACTTGGATTTGCTTACGTGCCTGTTTCGAAGTTAGAAGATGGCGTTAAAATAATAGCAGAAGAAGTTCGGGCACTATTATGAATACACAAAAATATTATAATCGCATCTGTCCCTTCGAAATGCACCACCTGTCTCTATCCAAGCTCACAAAATCTCAGCTAGTTTGGTTTTATAACTTCTTTACTGAAAACCAAAACTAGGGAATTGACCACTTGACTGACCGTATTGAAGCTAATCCAAATATACATCCATTCCAATTTGTTGTTCCTGAAGATGATTTGGAGAATATAAAGCACCGTGTAGCAAATTTTCCATGGCATGAAATGCCCGATGATGGAGGGTGGGACTATGGTACTAATCTTGATTACCTTAAAGGACTATGCACATATTGGGTTGACGAATTTGATTGGTCTGCTCAAGAAACTAGAATAAATTCCTTTGCCAATTTTACGGCAATGGTTGATGGAATTAATATGCATTTCATATATGAAAAAGGAAGTGGTGAAAATCCAACACCTCTTCTAATTAGCCATGGCTGGCCAGGGTCAATATCTGAGTTTTATGATTTAATCGAGCCACTTGCCCACCCTGAAAAATTTGGTGGAAATGTGGAGGACGCCTTTACTATAATTGTGCCCTCACTTCCAGGTTTTGGGTTTTCTGGAAGACCATCTAGGCCTTATGGACCTCGCAAAATGGCTACGGTTCTGAATACATTGATGACAGATACTTTGGGGTTCGATAGTTACCTCGCACAAGGTGGAGACTGGGGTGGAGCAATATGTTCATGGTTAGGCTTTGACCACTCAGCAGCGTGCAAAGGCATTCACATTAACGTACTAACAATGCGTCATCCTGATGGGCCACAGACAAATGAGGAAAAAGCTTGGGAAGCGCAGTTTGATGATGATCAAATTATGCAGAATGGTTATCGCACACAACAGGCAACCCGCCCTCAAACTTTAAGTTATGCAATGATTGATAGTCCTGTTGGACTTGCAGCATGGTTGATTGAAAAATTTCATGATTGGGCAGATGTAAAGCCTGGATGTATTGAAAGCGCCTTTTCAAAAGATGAATTACTTACAAACATTATGATCTATATCACTACTCGCACATTTAATTCAGCGTCTTGGATTTACTATGGACGGCGTGAAGAAGGAGGTCGAATTTTATCAGAAGAAGGCCACAGAGTTGAAGTGCCAACGGGTTGTGCAGTTTTTCCTGCAGAAATGCTAAATTGGCCACCCCGATCATATGCAGAAAGAATTTACAATATTACACACTGGACGGAAATGCCTCGAGGAGGCCATTTTGCGGCAATGGAAGAACCACAAATGCTGTTGGATGATATACGTATATTTGCGAGAACTCTTCGTGACCAATACCCTGTAAACTCATTTAAAAAACTTGAAAAACATTTATAATCAATGGAGAAAAAATGACACTTACGCATGCTGAATATAAAGCCATTGCAAACAACATTCGTCCAAATGGACAAGCTTTTATTGACGGTAAATTTTGTGATGCCTCAGATGGTGAAAAATTTGAGACAACCAACCCAGCTACGGGCCAAGTCTTAGCCAATGTAGCACATTGTAAAGTTGCTGATGTCAATCGTGCCGTTGCTGCTGCACGTCGCGTATTTAACGCTGGGACATGGAGCCGTGCAGAGCCTGAAGAACGTAAGGAAGTGCTTTTGAAGGTTGCGGCTTTGGTCCGTGAAAATGCCCACGAACTCGCAGTACTTGAAAGTTTAGATACTGGCAAAACAATAAATGATTGTATGGATGAAATTGGTGGTGAGGTTGTAAATTTCTTTCAATGGTATGCAGAATTAGCTGATAAAAGTTTTGGTAAGATCGCGCCAACTGGTCCAAGTGCTCTAGCTTTAATTGTTAAAGAACCAGCCGGTGTCGCCGGAGCTGTATTACCCTGGAATTTCCCTCTCGTAATGGCAGCTTGGAAAATAGCACCTTCACTTGCAGTGGGTTGTTCAGCTGTCATTAAGCCAGCTGAACAAACGCCCTTAACTACAATTCGATTGGCTGAACTTATGCAAGAAGCTGGTGTGCCCGATGGTGTTATCAACATCTTGCCTGGATATGGTGAGACAGCAGGTAAGGCTATTGGTTTGCATAATGATATAGACACCGTATCTTTTACTGGCTCCAGCGAAGTTGGTCGAATGTTTATGCGCTACTCTGGTGATAGTAATTTAAAGGGTGTTGGCTTAGAAATGGGCGGCAAAAGTCCATTCATCGTACTTGAGGACGCTATATTAGATGATGAGCTAATCGAACATGCTGCTATGTCTGCATTTTGGAATGGTGGGCAAAATTGCTCTGCTAATATGCGTCAGTTGATAGCTGCGCCACTTGTTGAAGAGTTTACTGGACGCATTATTGATCGAGTGAAGGCATTTAAACTTGGTGATCCTTTGGATCCTGCGACTGATATTGGATCAATGATTACCAAAGATCATAAAGAAATGGTGATGAGTTATATTCAATCAGGAGTTGCAGAAGGCGCTGGAATGTTAATGGGTGGAGAAAGCGATTTCCCCGGTCACTTTATTAAACCAACTGTATTTGAAAATGTAACCCCTGAAATGAAAATTGCTAAAGAAGAAATTTTTGGTCCAGTATTAGGTATCATGTCAGTTAAAAATGCAGAAGAAGCTCTAAGAATAGCAAGTGATACAGATTATGGATTACACGCTACTGTATTTACACAAAATATTGACCAAGCATTACATATGGCACGTTCACTTCCATGTGGGACTGTTTCTGTTAATGGTTTTTCTGAAGGTGATATAAAAACGCCATTTGGTGGTTACAAACAGTCTGGGTCACTTGCACGTGACAATGGGACAGAGGCTATTGAACAATATCTTCAAACAAAAACAATTTGGGTGCAAACCAAGAATACTTAAACAAGAAAATTAAAAATAGAAAATATCTTATACATCATCACTGCAAATACAGATGGTGGTGTATTTTGATAATTAGTGCACGCATCAGATTTTCTGCTGAACATATCCCCTACTCATCTCAAACTATTTTTCATCCAGTCAACCTACTAAAATCCTTTTAACGGGGATTAACTTGCCGGCCAAGCGAGTGAGTAAATCTAATTTTTTGTCTTGGTTTCATAAAACCCAGATATTATTGCTACCATATTTTTTCAAATTCATAAAATAGGAATTAATCATTCAATGTTGGGTTGAAAACAACAATGATGAAGCCTACAATTTGAATGTATAGGATTTACCAATTGGGTGAACTTACACATAAATGTGTATCTCCCTGGTCCT
>FZLS01000138.1 GCA_900197625.1 Rhodobacteraceae bacterium Water-Bin34
GAACTCGCGATCAACACCCAAGATGGTAAGATCTATTTTAAGAAATATGATGCAGTTTCAAATACTGAATCTATTATTGATATATCATCAAATCTTGACGCAGCAGCAATCCTTGCAGAATTAATTACCGTTGACGGAGCTGGATCTAATCTAGACGCCGATTTTCTTGATGGAGAATCTGGAGCATATTACCTAGATTATAATAACTTTACAAACGTACCACCCGCAACATTAGATTTTACTTTAGAAGGTAAAGTAACAGGTACAGCATTCTCTAATACTGGTGTAATGACAGTTCAAACCGAACTTGCAAATACAGCAGTTACTGCAGGATCTTATGGTTCTGCCTCGCAAATTCCTACATTCACAGTTGATGAAGATGGTCGATTAACAGCTGCAGCAGACGTTTCAGTCGCCGGCGTAAGTTCAACTACCTTTGCAACAGCGAATAATACATTTACTATTGGCACTGCCGATGGCGGATTCTTCCATACAATCATACAAGACTTTAATAATATTAGTGCAAACAATATTACTGTCGATGGTTTAGTTGATGGTCGTGATCTTGCTGCAGATGGTGCTAAACTCGATTTATTAGAAGATGGACTTGATCTTACATTAACTGGTAAAGTTACAGGTACAGCTTCTTCAAACACTGGTGTTATGACTCTTGCTACTGAGCTTGAAGATACAGGTGTTACAGCAAATACATACGGTTCATCTACAGGTATTCCAGTACTTACAGTAGATGTCGACGGTAGAATAACAGCCGCTTCTGAAACTCCAGTTGCAGGCGTTGATGATTTCTCATATGATGCAGCGAACAATACAATTACTTTGGAAACTGGCGATGGATCAGTATTCAACGTACAAACTGAAACGGAAGTTACACTTACAGGAAAAGTCACAGGGACTGCGACGGCCACGGACGGCAACTTATCAATTGCTACTGAACTTGCAAATACAGCCGTAACCGCAGGATCTTATGGTTCATCAACGGCTATTGCAACATTTACTGTTGATGAAGATGGTCGACTAACTGCGGCAGGCGAAGCTTCAGTTTCAGGCGTAGAAGATCTTACTTGGACCACAGCAAATAACACGTTAACATTAGAAACAGGTTCTGGCGTTGACTATAATGTTGTTATAAATGAATTTGATAATATTACTGCTAACACGGTAAACGGCAGAGATATTACAGCCGATGGTAATAAACTAGATACTATTGATGAAAATGCTACAGATGATCAAACAGCTTCTGAGATATTAACAGCACTTCTTACTGTAGATGGCGCAGGATCTTTACTTGATGCTGACTTACTCGATGGGTCTCACAAGAGTGATATTCTAGCTGACGCCGCAAACGCTGCAGCCGCTCAGGTTGGTAATGGTAGAGTTACAGTTTCTGGTGGAGATGGTATTGATGTTAACGCATTCTTTAATCTTAATGATTTCTCTAACACCTTAATTACTATTGCACATAGTGACACATCATCAGTAGCAAACTCTGATAATGCTGATGGTACTGTATTACAAGATATTGCATTCGATACATTTGGTCACGTTCAATCAGTTGGAACTGCAAACTTAGATGATCGTTATTATACTGAAACAGAATTAGATGCGGGCCAATTAGATACCAGATATTACACTGAAACAGAATTAGATGCAGGTCAATTAGACAATAGGTACTATACAGAAACAGAACTTGACGCAGGTCAATTAGATAATCGTTACTATACAGAAACAGAAGCTGACGCTAACTTTGTAGATGTTACTGGCGATACAATGACTGGTGACTTAACGGTTAATGCAGATATTATTCAGACCGAGTCAAGAACAAAATCATTTAAAACAACATCAACCAGCACAGCACAATTTGCGCTACTTACCTTTGCTCATGCAGATTTTGGAGCAACTGAAGTATTAATTAATACAACTACAGGTAATGATCGTCATATGACTAAATTACTTATAACACACGATGGATCAACTGCCGTTGCTACTGAGTATGGTGTTGTATTTACAAATGCTGAACTGTCAACCTATGATGTTGCTATATCAGGAACAGATTTAGAATTAAGAGCTACACCGTCAAGTGCAAGTTCTACAGTATTCAATGTTGTAGCAACTTTACTCGACGATTAATAGAATTATAAATATAGTAAAATATTACATTAAGCCTAACTGGGGAGAGTGAACCGAATGGCGAACGATAAAAGATTCATAGTCAAGAATGGCCTTCAAACGCCTGGCGACATTCTAATTGGCACAGACCAAAATACAGACAACCTAGGACTCGTACTTAAAGGTGCGGGAAGTCTTGGATCTGCAAGTATAGATGGTTACTTAAATATAGGCGGTGTTTGGGCCAACACGAGTATTGACTCACCCACAGTTACTATTAGCAATGGCCTTCAAGGTCCGCTTGTAAATTTCCTCGGTTATAACGCTGGTTATACTGCAGGTGATGCTTCATATCTTACAGTAACTAACGACTCCTATGGCGATTATAGTATTCTTAATTCTGGTCAGAACAATGGAATTAAATTTTACGATAATACACCCGGCGTAGAAATACTTTATAACGGTGCTGTTGATCTAGATTTTAATTCAACGGGAATTGACTTTAAACGCGAACCAACATATAACGGTGATGTGTTTTGGAATGCCGGTAATGATGGCGCGGGTTCTGGTCTTGATGCTGACTTAATCGATGGATTAGATTCAACGGCATTTGTTCGGGCAGATCAAGATGATACTATGGATGGTAATTATATCATCACCGGTAATCTTACAGTTCAAGGCACACGTACAGAAGTTCAATCAGAAACAGTTTTAATTGCTGACAACCTACTCACTCTTAATAGTAATTTTACAACAGGTGCTCCAACAGAAAATGCTGGTTGGGAAGTACTCCGTGGTGATGCAAACACTTCTTCTTTACAATGGGACGAAACAGCAGATTGGTTTAAACTTATTTCAGATGGTGTAGACTTAGGTCGCATTATCACAACAGCAGATGAAGGTTCAGGTAATGGATTTGATGCTGACACGGTTGACGGTTTAGAAGGTTCACAGTTCCTACGTAGTGATGTAGATGATACAGCTGCAGGTAATATTACCATTCTACAAGACTTAACTGTTGGTGATGGTAATGGTACTGCATTTATTAAGATGGCTGCTTCTGGTGGTACAGAACAAATTGCCGCGACTGGCGGTGAGATTGGTTTCCTAGGAAGCGATTTCAACTTCGCTATCAAAGTAAAAACAAATAATGATATTGAAGTAAGAAACGATATTTTTGCTGAAAGATTTATTGATAAAGATGCAGCTACTTATTGGGTACATCCTGGTGATACATCAGTACTTAACAATATTGATCTTGAAGGTGCAATACGCCACTACGGCGATTCCGACACAAAGATTGAATTTCCAGCCGAAGATCAATTTGCGGTTGAGTTAGCGGGCGTACAAAAAGCATTGATGACGTCAACATCTTTAACATATGTTGGTGATATAATTGCCGATAAGCTTATTGATAGAAATAATAATGGTTACGTAGCTGATCCTTCAGGTACTTCAACAATGCATGAAATTGGAATCGATGATAATCTTTTCCATAACGGCAATACTGATACTCGATTAGCATTTGGTACAGATACCATTGCGTTAGATACCGACGGCTCAACAAGATTAGGCATTGCTAATGATTTCATAACTGCTAACCTTGATATTAAAGGTGGTAAGTTTATTGCGTTGGACGACAATACTAAATTCTTAGATCCTGATGGTTTATCAGAATTAAGCGAAGCTAACTTCTATAGTGGTGGCGCTAACGCTCAATTAAATATTGGTCGTAGCTCAAATCAAAGATTTAATATTCTTGTTGAAGATGGCCAAGGTTGGATTAAGTACGAGCAAGACGAAACTGATTCAACAGATCACAGTGTAAACTTTCAAATTATATCTTCTAGCACCGGTCAAAACAGATTTAACTTTAATAAAGATGTTTATACGAGTGGTAATATTGGAGCTGCAATCGGCCTATTTGATACTGAAGTTTATGCTCCCATCTATTACGATTATAATGATGCAACATATTACGCAGACTTTAATAATACTGGTGTATCTATTAAAGCGGCAGGTCAAATATTAGCTGGCGACGGAACTTCAGCATTACCAAGTTATTCTTTTGGATCAGATGCCAACACAGGCATGTTCAAAGGAGTTAATGATAGAATAGATTTTTCAGCTGGTGGTAATGTAGAATTACAAGTTCACACTACTTACTCTTCTGCTGCTGGTTCATTTAGAGCTCCGTTATTCTACGATTTAGATAACACTAATTACTACGGTAACTTTGCCGCTACTTCTCAGATGTCACAAATTGATATTGATTCGAATATCAGACATCGTGGTAATACTAATACGTACATGGGCTTCCCGAATAACAATGTTATAACGTTTGTAACGGACGGCACATCTCGATTAAACATTGATAACGATAGTGCAGATTTCTCAGTAAATGTTTATGCACCTCGTTATTACGATTCACAGAATACTGATTACTATGCAGATCCTGCCGTTACTTCTGTAATGAGTCGTATCGATATTGATGATTATATTAGACACAAAGGCGATGTAAATACATTCTTTGGTTTTGATGGCAATGATCAAATTACGTTCAGAACTAATAACGTTGAAAGATTAAATATCGATAATGATTCTGCAGACTTTACTGTTCATACGTATGCTCCAAGATTCTTTACAAATGATTATCTTGTACACACCGGTGATACAAATAGTTATATTGGTTGGGATGCTAACGATTCATTCGGCGTATGGACTGGCGGTAGTAAACGAGTTCAAACCAACGACACATTTACATATATTAATCAGCCAGTAAGTATTGGTCAAACGAGTACACCATCAAGATTACAGTATGGTTCAGTAGATCCTAAGCTTCACGTAAAAGGTACTAGCACGAATGGTGCTTATAACTTAGTTGCAAGATTTGAAGCTGGTAGTGATGCTGACGATACTGGTGCTGCGATACTTGTTAACCACAGTAATGATCGCGGTTTATTAATTGAAGCAGGTAGATCGTCAAGTGATAGAGGAATTGCTCACCTTGGTCTTCTTAACTCATCTGGTAGCAATACACGAGTTCTTACATTAAGACAAGATGGTACTAATTACTGGGCTGGTATTAATAAAGAAACTCCAACTGCTCCACTAAGTATTCAACCAACTGGTACAATGGGTAATAACCCGTTAGCTGCTAGTAACAGGCTTATGGACTTTGGCGATTCAGCCACGGCAGACTTTGCAATTGCTGGCGATGCAAGTGGTAATGCAATCTTACTTACTGATAATAACTTCACGATGTATAATACTAGTGCTACTGGTAAGTTCGCGGTACTAAGTACTGGTGACGTTATTGTTAATAATGATTCAGTTACACACACAGCTTCAGATGCAACTCCGTCTGTTGGTACAATTGCTAATAATAAATTACACGTAGATGGATCAGTACAACTTAACGGTGCTAACGATGCAATCGTATTTGGAACTGGAACCTCGGGTTACTTAAAGAATAACGATCTTGGCTTTGGTCAAGGCGGTGGTTTCTATATGGATGAAGCCACGACTATAAAAACTCGTGGTAATAAAAACATCTATACAACCGGAACAGTTACTGGTTCTCAGTTCATTGATGCTAACGACGTAAATTACTACGCTGATCCGGCTTCTACATCTCAAATGAATCGTATTGATATTAACGATTATATCAGACATCGTGGAGATACAAATACTTATATTGGATTTGATGCAGCTGACAGATTTAGAATCTGGACTGG